>CAIVYW010000001.1 GCA_903910205.1 uncultured Methylococcaceae bacterium
AAAAAGCAAGCAGCGATAGCCGACACCCTAAGCACCGACTCGCAAAAGGCCGGCTTCATGCAGCAATCAACCGCCATGCTTAATGCTATGCGCGGCACCTTGATGAGCCATGAGGCTCAAGAACATCGCGTTTATGCACAAGGCTCTTTAGAGGCCAGCACCGCCTATCATGTTAACAACATGAACTATAACAACAACAATGATGACGGCCTCGCCAAGTCCATCGCGCAAATAAAAGCCAACAGCCTACAGCTAGCCACCCTCAATGGTAAGCCGCCGCTATGGGGTGAAGTTAATGCTCAGACTCATATCTCTGGTGCACTGAACAAAATAACCAGTGACATGATTGATAACGGCAACCATGCCGGTGCTAGCAATATCCTCCAGCACTTCTCTCAAGACATGAACCAGAATGATCTGGCGGGTAATTATTCTAAGATGAGCAAGTCCGTAGATCAGGCCAATGCTATCAGCATAGCAACCTCAACAATGACTGACTTTCGCGGCCGCTTTACCCCACAGAATGGCGATAGAATTAATAACATTACTTGGATGGCTGAGGCCGGTAATAAGCAGCTTGATGATAAGGGTGAGCCCATCACCAGCCCAAAAGGTGCGATAGGTGCCGCAGGGGTCATGCCTAAAACTGCCAGAGAAGCAGCAAGCTTAGCCGGCTTGCCTTGGGATGAAACTAAATACAAATATGATATTGTTTATAACAAAGCCATTGGTGCCGCTTACCTCCAGAAACAACTACAGACCAATCAAGGTGACTTGGAAAAAGCCTGGGCAGCTTATAACGCTGGCCCAACCGCACTTATGAAGGCTATAGACGCAGGCGCTGCCGACGGTACTAACTGGCGCAGTCACTTACCAAAAGAAACTCAAAAGTACATTGCTAAGAATATCAATGCTTATAACGCTGGCAAGGGCGCTGATGAACCCCCGACCTTACAAGAAGTCCAGCAAGCGGCCCTGGCTAAAAACCCCAGCGCCTCAAGCACCGAACGTAAGAACACCCTTGAAGAAGTTAATCGCCAGTATGCCGTGAATACAGCAGCCATTAAAGATCATCAAGAATACAACACCGATCAAGCTTATAAAATGCTTGCTAAGAATGGCGGCAACTATGCAGCATTACCTCAGTCTGTCAAAGATGACATTCCTGGTCATCAAATCCAGCATGTTCAAGACTTCGCTATTAAGACCGCCAAAGGCATCCCGATTGAGACCGATGATAATTTATATTACGAACTCTATAGAGATCCTGCCAAGTTAAAGCTAACCAACTTGCTGGCCTTTAGAAACCAGTTAAGCGACGTAGACCTTAAGGGGCTGCAAAAACTCCAAGCAGACAACAACAAAAGTAATGACCTAACCTCGGTACGCCCCGCCAAAGCCGTGCTTGATGACTACATGACTGAGGTCGGCATTAATCCAAATCCTAAGTTTGATGATGAAGAAGGCTCGGCGAAGGTCGGCAAGATCTACGGACAATTTCAAACCAACCTCAATAATTTTGAAGAGTCAGCAGGGCACAAGGCCACGCCGGATGAGATTAATAAACTAGCCCAGAAACTCTTTACCCAGATTGATGTAAAAGGTGCGCTTTGGGGGACTAACAAAATAAGCCTTGCCCAGATAAAAGACACCGATGTTATCGCTGTGCCTACTGATGAGCGCGCGCAGATAGTCCAGCTTTATAAAGCCAAGAATGGCGGCGCTGATCCGTCTGACAGCTATATCCTCTCAATATATAAAGCCCATAAAGGAATCAATTAATGGAAGCGCAACGCTCGTATGAAGAGCTTATCAATAATGACGCCATCAACTCCGCCAAGACAGGTATGCAGTTTGCAGTAGATAAGCAACCCGATGCTGAAGCCAGATTACAGTCACTCGCCAAGCAGTACAGCTTACCTGTGGATGCCGTCCGCCTAGATCCCAAGGCCATTGAGCGCAAGAGCCAGTTAGATGCAGTCGATTATGAATCACTGGTAAAGACAGCACCCCACACCAACTACTTATTGTCAGACCCCAATAAAGCCGCCATTGCTCATGATGATATTGATAACCTAAGCCAGATAGAAGGCGGACTCAAAGCCTTGCGCGGCCCTGAGCCCAATGCGCTTAATATCGCCTCAGGCTTACTCAGTAACTTATCGATTGCGCCTTTACACAGCGCCATCAAAGTGGCATTTCATGATGCCTTTTTTGACGATGGCAGCACCACAGCACAAGTGCGCCACAATGATTTACTACGGAAGTCCTTGCAGCAAAAAGACGCACTAGACAACACCACGCCAGACTTTGAAACCGACACAGCACAGGGCATTTATTCAGGTGCCGCAAGCTTTATGCAAGCACTGCCTGGCATGGCCGCCTCGGTAGCCACCGCCAATCCACTGCCCATGATCGCCAGTGCTGGGGTTCAACAAGGTTTTCCCGCTTATGGCAAATACCTTGATAGAGGTGCGACAAAATCAGAAGCCGCTTTAGGTGCAGTCGGCGAAGGCTCTGCGGAAATGGGCTTTGAAGCCCTGCCTATGGGTTTCATAGTTAAAAAGTTTGGTAAAGCGGGCGCAGGTGAGTTTTTAACAGGATTGCTTGCTAGAGAAATCCCTTCAGAACAAGCGACCACGCTCGCACAAGATGCCATTGATACCGCCATCGCCAACCCTGATAAATCATGGGGCGACTTTGTCAACGAGCGCCCAGACGCGGCCTATCAAACCCTATTAGCCACCGTCACCCAAGGTGGCATCACCGGTGCTATTAGCAGCATCGCCAAAAGAATGACAGAGCAGGGTAAGCGTGTCGACTCCGCTAACCTTAGCGCAGTCAACATTGAGAAACTTAACCAACTCGCCGCCGCCAGCAAAGTACTAGCCCGCAGCCCTGACACCATAAAGACCTTTACCGAGGATGCCTTAGCCGATAGCCCCGTTAAAGATCTATACATCGATGCCCAAACCTTTTTACAGTCTGGCGTTGCCGAACAGGTCGCCGCACTGCTGCCCGATGTAGCCGAACAACTAAAAGAAGCTTTACCGGGTACAGAAATCCGTATTCCCATTAGTGACTATCTCGCCCATATTGCCGCCACACCCTATGCGGCCGACTTAAAAGATCACCTGCGCCTTGAGGGCGACGACTACAGCCCCGCTCAAGCGCAAAGCTATATGCAGACTCATGCCGAAGAACTGCAACATGAGATTGACGCCATCTTAACCGGCCATCAACATGCCGATGATTTCAGAGCTAGTCAAGAGGCAGTCAAGGCCACGGTACTCGCCCAGCTAAACAAGCTTAATCGCTTTACTGCCACCAAGAATGAACTAGATGCCACCTTAATCGCCACGCGCATGGCAGTCAGAGGCGCACAGCTAGGCATTACCCCAGAGCAGATGTATGAAAAACAAACCCCTAACTTTGCCGCTGAAGACATAAGTGGTGGGCAAGCATTTAGTCAGTCTGAGATAGCACGCCAGCAAATAGAGCAATGGACGAAAGATAAGCTGCCCGGCGGTCAAATCGTCCAGTTAGGTTCGCCATCCGCTATATTACTGAGTTTTGGAATGGACGATTTACCCATTCACCTTACAAAATCTGTTCTTGATAAAGCAAAAAACAAACATACAGTCGACCCAGATGACCTGCTCGGACTAGCGGATGCGATACATTCTCCAATCGCTGTCTTTGCCTCTAAGCAAGGTGATGGGCATTTGGTTGTTTTAACTGAGCTTAAGCATGCGGACGGAAATATTATCGCGGCACTTGATTTAAATAAATCACGAGATCATTTTGAAATACATGACATCCGAAGTTTGCACCCTAAAAATACCAAAGGCGTGCTTAAATGGATAGAGGACGGGTTATTGCTGGGTTATGAAAAAACCAAAGGCCGCGAATGGCTTGAGCGCAACTCCGGGTCCGATTCCCAGCGCGGTCAAGTCAACGCAGCCCTTGAAGGTGTAAGGATATATGAGGCTGAAAAAAATAGCAATACACCAAACAAAGGTAGTTTTGATGAATCTAAAGCGCTTTATCAATCAGTAGACGAAACCCCACGCCTAGCCCCCAACGGCAAACCCTCCAACCTAAACCCCCTGCAATATGCGCAAGTTCGTACAGCAGCGTTTAAAAAATGGTTTGGGGATTGGGAAAACAATTCTGAAAAGGCTTCTAAAGTTGTTGATGAGAATGGTGAGCCTTTGGTGGTTTATCATGGATCGCCACTTTCTTTTGATTCTTTTGGAAAAAATAGCTGGTTCACGACAGATCCAAATGATTCTAAAACATACTCAACCATGGCAGTGCCAGATCAAGAGCTTTCACCACAGACTTACCCTGTATTTTTAAACCTCAGGAATCCAAAATATATACAGCACTACATTATAAAGTCAGAAGCAGAGGCGTCACTTGACAAACTAAAGCGTGATAGTGGACTTATCATTGATCAAGGTAATAGAAAGCACTTTGTAATAAAGAACCCTACCCAAATCAAATCAGCCACCGGCAACAACGGTAACTTTGACGGCACTGATGCCAATATCTTACACCAATCAAAATCAACTAATCTAGCAGCACTAGAACAGCAATCAGCCATTACGATTGATGATGCTGAGCTCTCAGCATTATCAGTCGCTGAATTACGCAAGGAAGTCGTCAAGCGTTATGAGGAAAAAAAACTTAAGCCAGAAAAAACCATTGATGGTCGAGAGGTAAAATTTACCGGCGTAGGCTTGCGCGAAGTTAAACAACACAGCGCAGATAGAAAGGTGCTTGAGCTTTTAGATAAAGCTCATGAGCTGATCAAAGTCGCCATTCCTTTGTGGAGCGAAGATCATACCCAAGCAAACCCAAGCGATAGCATTCGTGCCTGGCATTATTATGGGGCAAAGGTGGCGCTAAATGGACAAGATTATTTTGCTAGATTGGTAGTTCGTGAAGATGTTAACGGCAATATTTACTATGACAATGACCTAACAACGGTTGAGAGCATCAGTGGGCATATCGGTGACGCGTCCCCGACCAAATCAGGTGCGGCGACTGTTTCCACTGACGAAAGAAGCATAAGCCGATGGGCTCATGCTGTCAAGTCAGCTCACCTAAACCAGCCGCGCTTTGGCTCTTTCCATCCACCCACTAACACCATCGCTATCTTCAAACAAGGCAACCTGTCCACGCGGGTGTGATTAAAAGTGCGGGGATCATGTAAATTACTTTTATTTTTACATAATCCATGAACACAAACGAAGATCAACTATTTATTAGCCGCCTGAATCAACATCCAAAATTGCGTAATCGAATGGAAAGTTT
>CAIVYW010000002.1 GCA_903910205.1 uncultured Methylococcaceae bacterium
GCTAAGAGTGAGCCAAGTAAGCGTGCATTTCTAGTTTGTGCTCTGTATTTTAAGGAGGTGATTAAATGGCGCATTTCACCTTGATAAACAAAGGGGGCAATCGTTTCGTCAAAGGCGGGGGGTGAGCTTAAGCATTTTCCACATAATTGGGGTGTGGTTATCGGTGTGGTAAACCTTTCTGCGCAGCGATAACAGCAGTGCTGGTTTCTGGATAAGCGTTTAAAGCAGTGCTCACAAAGGTCAAGTGAATTAAAACCTGTGTTGCCGCATAATATGCAAGTAGGCGGGAGCAGGTATTCCTGTATAATATTAATCCAGTTGTGTAGCATTTTCATTTTATGTGGTTGACGAATAAGGTGCTGGCCTGTTACTTATACGCTATAACTATTAATGTTGTTGGAGATTTTTTGAATGTCTGTAAACCCTGTTTTTAATCGTCATATTGCTATTGCTCAGGCTGCTCTTCGTCATGATTGGCGACTAGAGGAGGTTCAAGCGTTGTATGCGTTACCTTTTAATGATTTAATTTTTAAGGCACAAAGTATTCATAGAGCGCATTTTGATCCTAATGAGGTTCAGATTAGTAGTTTATTAAGTATCAAAACCGGTTCCTGTTCGGAAGATTGTGGTTATTGTCCACAAAGTGCGCGGTATGATTCGGGTTTAACGCCCGAGGCTTTAATGCCGGTAGATGCCGTTTTAAAAGCCGCACAACAAGCTAAAGATCAAGGTGCTTCCCGGTTTTGTATGGGGGCCGCATGGCGTCAACCTAAAGATAAAGATGTAGAACGTGTCATTGAAATGGTACAAGGCGTTAAGGCAATGGGTATGGAAACCTGTGTCACCTTAGGCATGTTGACCGATGCGCAAACGCTACGCTTAAAAGAAGGCGGCTTAGATTATTACAATCATAATCTGGATACCTCTGAAGATTATTATTCCGAAGTGATTACCACACGTACTTATCAAGATAGGTTAGATACCTTGGAGCGTGTTAGAGATGCCGGTATTAATGTCTGTTGCGGTGGTATTGTCGGTATGGGGGAAACGGATGTTGATCGTGCCCAATTGTTAATACAGTTAGCCAATATGCCCAAGCATCCTGAAAGTGTGCCGGTTAATATGTTAGTACAGGTTGAAGGTACGCCTTTAATGGGTACTGAACAGTTAGATCCGATTATATTTGTACGTACTTTGGCCGTGGCAAGAATCATGATGCCTAAATCGCGGGTGCGTTTGTCGGCAGGGCGCAGCAAAATGAGCGATGAAATGCAGGCGCTTTGTTTTCTGGCCGGTGCTAACTCGATTTTTTATGGTGATAAATTATTGACCACCGACAATCCTATGACCAATCATGATCTCGCGTTATTCGAACGCTTAGGTGTTTATTCTGGCGGTTCAAGTTACGCCTAATGACACTGGCCTTTACACCGTTAGCGACTGATCTGGAAAGCCTTGCTAGCAAAGGGTTGTATCGTACTCGGCGAGTTATCAATTCGCCGCAAGGTATCTATCTGCAAGTTGACGGTAGAACGGTGCTTAACTTTTGCAGCAATGATTATCTGGGCTTGGCTAATCATCCCGCCGTGGTGAGTGCTTTTAAAAGTGCTGTCGATCAGTATGGTGTCGGTAGTGGTTCTGCCCATTTAATCTGTGGGCATAGCGCAACACATCATGCTTTGGAACAAGAACTCGCAGAGTTTACTGGTCGTGATCGTGCCTTGTTATTTTCTACCGGTTATATGGCTAATCTGGGTGTTATGTCGGCCTTATTAGCACGTAAAGATGCGGTTTTTGAAGATAAACTCAATCACGCCTCTTTATTAGATGGCGGTTTAATGTCGGGTGCAAGCTTCAAACGTTATCGGCATGGCGATATTGAGCATCTTAATAGTCATCTTAAAAAAGCCAGTGGCCAGAAACTAATAGTAAGCGATGGTGTGTTTAGTATGGATGGCGATTTTGCACCCTTACCCGCCTTATCGATAGCGGCCAAAGATCATAATGCTTGGTTGATGGTTGATGATGCACATGGCTTGGGTGTGCTTGGCGCACAAGGTGGCGGCTTACTCGATTATTACAATCTTAATCAGGCTGATGTACCTATATTAATGGGGACTTTAGGTAAGGGGTTTGGTACTTTCGGCGCTTTTGTGGCAGGTTCTGAGACCTTGATTGAAACCCTGATACAAAAATCCCGTACTTATATTTATACCACGGCCTTACCGGCAGCAGTGGCTGAAGCGACTAGAGCCAGTTTAAAGCTAGTGATTGCAGAAAGCTGGCGCAGAGACAAACTTAAACAACTAACCGAGCGTTTTAGTGTGGGTGCTAGGCAACTGGGTTTGCAGTTGATGAACTCTACCTCGCCTATACAGCCGATAGTCATTGGTGAGAATCAACAGGTAATCAATATTAGTCAGACTTTACTAGATGCGGGTTTTTTAGTCAGTGCCATAAGACCACCTACCGTACCGCAAGGTAGCGCCCGTTTGCGAGTCACCTTTTCGGCTTTGCATGAGGAAGCGCATGTGGATAGTCTGCTAGATGCCTTAGATAAAGCAGTGACTAACTTAAATTCGGGTAGATAACATGCCTTTAGAAATGGATAGGGTTTACTCTTTTGTGGGAGCGGCTTTAGCCGCGTCTTCGCGGCTAAAGC
>CAIVYW010000003.1 GCA_903910205.1 uncultured Methylococcaceae bacterium
AGCAGGAATTAATCCAGGAACACCGGCACCTTTAATTTGATGACAGCCTACGCAATTTTTTAAATATACTGATTCACCATGAGCCATCAGTTGCTCACGCGTTTGATCGCTCAAATCTGGCTTTTGTTTTTGTTGCTCTAAGGTCTTTTTAACCCAAGCATCATAGTCAGGTTGTTCCATAGCGATGACCACTATCGGCATAAAACCATGATCTCGACCACATAACTCAGTACATTGGCCACGGTAAGTGCCAGGCTTTTCAACTAAAGTCCACGCTTCGTTGATGAAACCAGGATTTGCATCCTTTTTCCAACCCAGATCAGGTACCCACCAAGAGTGAATAACATCCGCTGACGTCAACACGAAACGAACCTTAGTTTTAACTGGAATAACTAAAGGCTTATCAACATTTAATAAATAATGCGGTACTAAACGAGGATCTGCGCCCATGGTACGATGAGATTTCTCACTCGCTTCATCCAAATGACTTTCGAAATGAATATCCGTATTTAAATACTTATAATCCCAGTACCACTGCTTACCAGTGACTTGGATAGTCATATCAGATTCTTTAACATCATTCAGTTCCAGCATAGTTTTTGTTGCTGGAATCGCCATAGCAACCAAAATCAATGTTGGAATAATCGTCCAAATAATCTCGATGGTGGTGTTTTCATGAAATTGTGCTGCTTGATGTCCTTTCGATTTACGATGATGGTAAATTGAATAAAACATAGCGCCAAATACAATGACACCAATGATTACACAAATCCATAGTATCAGCATGTGCAGATCATAAATGTCATTACTGACCTTTGTAACCCCTTTCATTAAATTGAGCGTATAGTCCGCGTGCGCTGTCCCTAACCCTAATGCTGTTAAGATCAGACCTGCGAATAGTTGCTTTAGTTTGTTCACGGAGCAGCCTCTTCGATAGTAAGTTATAAACTTTTATTGATGTAATGTAATTTCGCAAACTCAAGATTAAACAAAAACTTACCTTGATATTTTTATGTGAAATTATCACAAAAAACGAAAGGATTTTAACCTATGACGACTATCTATACCAGCTGTCCTTTTTAATACATCAATTATTTCTAAATAAACACTGCAAAATCAAAGAACTAGCAAGCATTCAAAATACCCCTTAATCAACAATTGCTTCATCCAGCATCATTCGATTTTAATAAGCTCCGTCATTTTCTACCGCTAACTTGCAAATTCTATCTTTAATATATAAATCCTTAGCATTATTGGCAATTCAATAACCTGATTGTTTTAATTGATTAAGGATAAATATCCTAGCGTGACCTTAAAAAATTCGTAGTCATAAAATCCTAGGCAGCACTGCAGAGGATTTCATGAGCAAAATACAGCCGAACTTAGGCTGTGGTATTGACTTGAGTGCCTACTGCGCCAGTATTCGCTAACGGCAAGGAAGCAACAGTTGGCATCCCCCCACCGTGATGGTGATGATGCCCCGCCCCCTGTGTTGCAGACGCTTGCGAAGTCGCACTAGCCTGCATGGTTGCAAAAGCTTGTTGCGCTGCACTCACATTACCCGACTGCAAGGCTGCGCCTAATTTACCCATTGGGCTATTAGGGTCGCTAGAACCAGGAATATTTGCCGAAAGAGACTTAAACGCTTGTTGAGCTGCACTCAAATTACCAGACTTCAATGCACTAGCTAATTGACTAAAGTTCGACTTTTGTTGCTGCCACAGACTGGCGCCATTAACTGCCGATGAGGCGATAGACGATATCCCCATACCCATAAAACCTCCTAAATGAAACATTAAATTTAACGTGGATCTGATAAAGTGCCCAGACACGTCCATCTCTTTTTAAAAACAGCAATAAGACTCGTTAACTGACGACAATAAATTGCCGCAACTTAAAATTAACGAGTGACATAAGCCAATTTTGTGACATTTATTGATACTTTTTTGTACGCACTCTGCCCTAATTCGTTAATTTTAGACATTAATGCGATCTATAACATCTGTCGAAGTATTTAATGCAGATATGATGCCAACTAATGGACTTGATAGCTAAATAGCAGGCGATAGCTGATTCAATGCAAGAGGATTAGCCCTGTGGTTGGAAAACTGGGCGAATTAATTCGCCACTACAGTCATTACCCACAGTTAATGGAACTCAGTATGCAGTGGATCTTCGCAGCTCATCTATCCTCATCCCAGATGAACTACAGGAATAAGGTTACTTTTATTTGGGTAGATACCTGTGACAAACGGTTAAAGGCAAAAAGTAACTGTCTGACCTGCCTAACCTAGCCGTCTACAAGTAATCTTCAACGTGGCAAGGGGCACACTGGCCTTGTCAAGGAGCCGCCTTTAGCGATTATGCGCATCCTTAAACGGCTTAGGGAGCCTGCTGAGCCTTCCGGTTGCTCGCCTGCACCTCGCAAGGAGCATCTAAAACCCCATACCTAACAATTCGCCCTGCCAAACGCATCTATTTGAGTACCAAGCGCACTCCTTAGAAGAACCGCAATACTACCTGAGCCGTTTAAGGAGACGCATAATTGGTTACAGGATCATCCTCCAAGACTTAAGACCCTCCCTCAGGCGTCCAAGGTGGACGCTAATAGGCCGAGTATTATCGCTAAAGCGAACTTTTTAGTTAAATTCATCACCACTCCCTTTTTTCAAAGGGGGTGTATTTTGACGAAATAGTGCTGGTGCCGACTAAGGGTCTGCATCAATCGATGCCGACACGCAATAATATACGATATTCCTCTGCATATTTTGAACTGGGTTATAAACCTCAGTCATACTGAATTCAAGCATTGAAAAATTAGGCATGTAAAGCGGGCAGTCAACCCTAACTACCTGAGTTAGCACTCAACATACCTCATTGTCGGGCAACGATAAAACTCTTGCCTGACTTACACATCTACATATCAACACTGAGAATTTAACAATTACTCAATGCTTTGAGTTTTATTACAGCGGTAAATCATATAAAATCACGACATTACATTACTATTTAGAGATCTTTGTTGAGTATTTTATCTATTCTTGAATTCCCAGAC
>CAIVYW010000004.1 GCA_903910205.1 uncultured Methylococcaceae bacterium
CCAAGTCAGCGCATCCATACAAGAATCAGCACGCAGCATGCAAGCGTGGCACTTAGAATATCGGGTCAATCTTCCTCAAAAAGGCCTACGCTGGTTGTTAAATCTAGCCAGTCCCGAAAAGCAGGAAGATGGCAGCATCATTTGGTATGGCCTTAATAGTGATATTAGCGCACGTAAGCAACTGGAAGCTGCGCTAATCCAAGCGAATATTTTACAAGAAGCGACCTTTAACAGCGCCATCTTCTCTAGTATCGCTACCGATGCACAGGGCGTGATTCAGATTTTTAATAAAGGCGCACAAAACATGCTCGGCTACTCGGAAACTGAAATCATCAACAAGATAACTCCAGCTTATTTTTCTGATCATCAAGAACTGACCCTACGGGCTAAGACACTCAGCATGGTGTACGGAGTACCGATTACACCGGGCTTTGAAACCTTGGTATACAAGGCATCTCGAGAAATCCATGATATTTACGAGCTGACCTATATTCATAAAGATGGCCACTGTATTCCAGCACTGGTTTCCATTACAGCGCTACGTGATGCGACTGAAACTATTATTGGTTACCTGCTGATTGCAACCGACCATACTGAGCAAAAGGCAGCCAAACGTCAACTAAAAACCTTGTCTTTAGCCATAGAACAAAGTAACTCCGTGGTTATGATTACCGATCTTAATGCTAACATTGAGTATGTTAATCAAGCATTTATCAATAGCTCAGGCTATCCTCTTGAGGACATCATCGGCCAGAACTCCAGCCTACTTAAATCCGGCAAAACTCCAAAAGCCACTATTGAAGCGATGTGGACAGCCTTGCATAATGGCACAACGTGGCATGGCGAACTCATTAACAAGAACAAATGGGGCGAGGAATCTATCCAACGCACCTGGATCACACCGATACGACAAGACAATCAGATCATCAGCCATTATCTAAGCGTTACCGAAGATATCACCGAGCACAAAAAAACTGAAGCGACCTTAATCAAGCTGTCTATGGCTTTAGAGCAAAGCCAATCTTCGGTGATGATTACTGACCTTGACACTAACATTGACTTACTGTTGGCAGCAAAAGAAAAGGCTGAAAAACTAGTCAAGACAAAATCACAGTTTCTGTCTAATATGTCGCATGAAATTCGTACCCCAATGAATGCAATCATCGGCTTCTCTGAACTGGCTTTATTTGATGAGATGCCTACAGAAACTCGTATTTATTTGCAGGACATCAATACCGCCTCCAACCATTTACTGACTATTATTAACGATATCCTAGATTTATCCAAGATCGAAGCGGCATGCATGAGTATTACTCCTGCGCCTTTTCAGCTAAATATCATAGCGTTATCTATCCACAATCTACTTATTAAAACGGCACAGACTAAAGGCTTAAGCTTAACTCTAAACATAGCGAAAAATATACCTGATAAGTTGATCGGCGATAGCGTTCGACTGAGACAAGTACTGACTAATCTATTGGGTAATGCCATCAAATTTACTCAACACGGCTCAGTGGCGCTTAATATTAGCCTACAACAACTCACCGCCACCGATGCATGCTTATTATTTGCTATCACCGATACCGGCATGGGTATCAGTATAGAGCAGCAAGATAAGCTGTTTAAACCCTTTAGTCAGGTAGACGATGGGTTTTCTAGAAACTTTGAAGGCACGGGCTTAGGCTTAGTCATCAGTCAAGACTTGGTGCAACTGATGGGCGGCAACATTAAGCTAGACAGTCATGTCGGGTTAGGTAGCTGTTTTAGCTTTGAATTGACGCTAGCGCTGGACTTAGCGACTATTGAGTCAGTAACACCTGCTATTAGCCTAAATCCAGAAGCACTTAGCGGTGTTCGGATTTTAGTCGCTGAAGATGATGCCTTTAATCAGAAGGTCATCACTCAAGTGCTTGAAAACTTTGGCGCTCGCGTGGTGCTGGCCAATAATGGCCTAGAAGCCTTAGCCGCCTTAGAGCAAGATCGCTTTGATGTCGTGCTCATGGATTTACACATGCCCCGCATGAATGGTTATGAAGCCACCTTAGCCATCCGTAAACAAAACTGCTACGCACAGTTACCCGTGATTACCTTAAGTGCCAGCGTAACAGATGAAGAAAAACAGCGCTGCCTCACCACTGGCATGAATGCTTTTGTTGGCAAGCCCATTAATAAAATCGAGTTATTAACTACTTTGGAGCAATGGCTAAACTAGGAACCGCTGAGTCTTCGTTTGCTGTTCATCGTTAGATACCGATGGGTAGCCCGATGCCGGTCGGGGTTTATAACCTCGACCGAAACGTTTGAATGCTTCAATAACTTTCGAAACCTTAACCCTTAAGAACGGGGTTGCAAACCCCGTCCCGCGTGTGGGTGTTCATCGCTAGACCGATGCCGGTCGGGGTTTATAACCCCGACCGAAACGTTTGGATGCTTCAATACCTTTCGAAACCTTAAACGTTAAGAACGGGGTTGCAAACCCC
>CAIVYW010000005.1 GCA_903910205.1 uncultured Methylococcaceae bacterium
ACATGCAGACACAACAAAATAACGCCCCGCTATACAGTTTTGAATTTTACCCCCCTAAATCACCGGAAGGTGCGGTAACTCTGCAGCAGGTTTATAGCAAACTTGCAGAACTTTCACCTGATTTTTTCTCCGTTACCTTTGGCGCCGGTGGCTCAACTCGCGATAAAACCTTTGATACGGTTATCGATATCCAAGCCCAAGGGCTAGCCGCTGCGCCGCATTTATCTTGCGTTGCTTCAACAAAAGCCAATATTCGTGCCATACTCAAAGACTACCAAGATAACGGTATCAGCAAAATAGTCGCGCTTAGAGGTGATCTACCTTCTGGCATGATGTCAGCCGGTGAGTTTCGTTATGCTAATGAATTAGTCGAGTTTATCCGCCAAGAAAGCGGTGATCACTTTCAAATACATGTAGCCGCTTATCCAGAAGTACATCCACAATCTGAATCAGCAATATCTGATTTTAAAAACTTTAAACGCAAAGTCGATGCCGGTGCAAATGCTGCGATTACTCAATATTTTTACAATGCAGAAGCCTACTTTTACTTCGTAGACCTCTGTGAAAAGTCTGGCATCACTATTCCTATAGTGCCTGGCATCATGCCCATTACTCAATATACACAGTTATTTCGCTTCTCAGAAATGTGCGGTGCAGATATTCCACGCTGGATGAGAAAACGCCTAGAAAGTTTTGGTGATGATAAAGCCTCGGTACAAGCTTTTGGCTTAGATGTTGTCAGCGACCTTTGCCAACGTTTATTAGACAATGGCGCACCGGGACTACATTTTTACACCATGAATCAATCTGCACCTTGTTTGGCTATTTTAGATCGACTCAAACCCTAGTCAAACCCTACTCTTAAAAGCGAACACATGAGCAATCAATCTCTTTCAAAACGTGACCTTTCGGTTTTGTGGCATCCTTGCACACAAATGAAAGACCATGAAAGCTCAGCCATCATTCCTATTAAAAAAGGCCAGGGGGTTTGGCTAGAGGATTTTGATGGCAATCGCTACCTAGATGCCATTAGCTCGTGGTGGGTTAATTTATTTGGTCACGCAAATCCACATATTAATGCAGCACTCAAAGACCAAATCGACCAGCTAGAACACGTTATATTTGCAGGCTTCAGCCATGAACCTGCCATCTATTTAGCAGAACAACTGGTTTCAGTAACGCCCAAAGGATTAGAGCGCTGTTTTTATGCCGACAACGGTTCTGCTGCGGTAGAAGTTGCACTTAAGATGAGCTTTCATTACTGGCGCAATACTCATCAAGCTCAAAAAACTAAATTTATCACCTTAGAAAACAGTTATCACGGTGAAACATTAGGCGCTCTAGCGGTTGGTAATGTCGCCTTATACAAAGAAACCTACGCGCCCTTATTAATGGATGTCATTACTGTGCCAGGGCCCGATTGTTACTACCGAGAACCTGAGGAATCTTGGGCGGATTATTCCACGCGCCGTTTTGCTTTGATGGAACACACCCTGCAACAACACGCCGAAAGCGTTTGCGCTGTCATTATAGAGCCCTTAGTACAATGCGCCGGCAATATGCGCATGTATGATCCTATTTATTTAACGCTGCTACGTGCGGCTTGTGATAAATATCAAGTCCATTTAATTGTCGATGAAATCGCGGTGGGCTTTGGTCGCACAGGCACTTTATTCGCCTGTGAACAAGCCGCTATCAGCCCTGACTTTATGTGTTTATCTAAAGGCTTAACCGGCGGTTATTTACCACTGTCGGCAGTCATGACCACAAACCAAGTCTATGAAGCGTTTTATGACGATTATCATAAACTGAATGCTTTCTTACATTCGCATAGCTATACGGGCAATGCCTTAGCTTGCAGAGCAGGTCTGGCTACCTTAGAAATCTTTCAGCAAAACAACGTGATCGAAAACAATAAACGACTAGCGGCTATCATGCAGCAGATGACAGCTCATTTTATTGAACATGCGCATGTTGCCGAAGTGAGGCAAATAGGCATGATAGTCGCTATCGAGCTGGTCAAAAACAAACAAACCCGTGAACCCTATCCTTGGCAAGAACGTCGGGGTCTGAGAGTTTATCAATATGCCTTGTCTAAGGGCGTATTATTACGCCCACTAGGCAATGTGATTTATTTTATGCCCCCTTACATCATCACCGAAGCAGAGCTTTTATTCATCGCTAAGGTGGCTTTTGAGGGCATACAGTGGGCGCTTAAGGATTGACATGAGAGTTTCCAGATTATATACCACAGCCCCCTTAACGACAGGCAAAACCATAGTACTTGATGATGACAATGCGCATTATGTGAGAACGGTATTGCGCTTAAAAAAAGATACCGACATTATCCTATTCAATGGCAGCGGCGGTGAATACTTAGGTAGTATCTCAGAAGTCAGTCGCAAAGCGGTACTCATAGACATTAAACACTGGATAGATCGTAGCGCAGAATCACCCTTAATAGTCACCTTAGGCTTAGGTATTTCACGCGGTGATCGTATGGATTTTACCGTACAAAAAGCCGTGGAATTAGGTGTTAACCACATTACCCCCTTAATGACCGAACATTGCGTAGTACAACTTAAAGGTGAGAAAAGACCCCAACGTTTATTGCATTGGCAAAAAATAGCCCAACATGCCTCAGAACAAAGCGGCAGAACGATAGTGCCCCCGTTAACGAATATCCATCATTTGCAATACTGGGTCAGCTTGCAACAAGGTCTAAAAGTATTTCTTGATCCCTATGCCACAACCTCTCTGGCCGAACTTAGCCCCCTCAATGGCCAGGTGACCTTGCTCACCGGCCCTGAAGGGGGCTTTGCAGATCAAGAACGAGAACTCGCCAAAGCCGCAGGCTTTATTCCCGTCAGTATGGGTAAGCGCATACTAAGAACAGAAACAGCCTCTCTAGCCGCTTTAGCTGCGGTACAAATGCTCTGGGGAGATTTTGCTGCCCCTCCCTACCCTCGCTAACTCAGAAATTTAAATGTTACGCACACTTTACTATGCACTCTTACCGCTATTGATCTTGCTAATCGCGATAGCATTAGCCTGTTTCATCAGCTATTTTGTCGTGCTGAGCTTTGGTGAGTTTGTCGAATTTAGAAAGATTATCAGCAAAAGCACCCAAGTATTGCTCATCTTAAGCATAGTTCCCCTCAGCTATTATCTTAAAATCAGCAAAACTGAGCTAGGCTTTACCTCGTTACCCGTATTTTTAAAACAACTCGTATTAGGCTTTGGCCTAGGCTTACTCACCTTACTGCCCGTTTTTATAGTTTTATACTTACTGGGCATTAATGTGCTGGATGAAACACAGCTCTGGACGACAGGCTGGATCATCAAAAACGTGATGATTAGCCTACTACTCGCCCTGCTGATATCACTGATTGAAGAACCCTTATTTAGAGGGCTGCTATTGGTTAGTTTACAAAAAAAACTACCTGTCATGTTAGCCATCCTGATTAGCGCTAGTTATTACGCGGCTTTGCATTTTATAAACAGCAACACCCACATCGCAACTCAAGATCTTAAGCTCTATAGTGGCTTTACACTACTCACAGAAGCCTTCACTAATCTATTAAACCCCGCTATTTTTTCAGCCTTTCTGGCGTTATTAATGGTGGGGATTTTTCTAGGCGTACTCAGAACACAACTAAAAGCGAGCTTAGGCTTTTGTATCGGCTGCCATACCTGCTGGGTCTGGCAAATCAAATTAAATAAGAGCTTATTTAATACCGACTTTACTTCAGAGTATCACTATCTGGTGAGTAGTTATGATGGTGTCATTGGGCCGCTAGTCAGCCTGTGGCTGCTACTTGCGGTTATCAGCTATTTTATATTTCACAACTTTAAAAAGGCATGATGATTTAATCGCCATTAATCACAAAGAACTCCCCTCCCCCTCACACCCTCACTGCCATTAAGTTAGTGGAATTCAATATGCAGTGGGAGTGCCTTTAGCCACGACAATCGTGGCTAAAGCCACTCCTACAATTCTACAAAAAACCTTAACTTAATGGCAGTGCCTCACACCCTGCGCTCACTGCCAATAAAATATTATTTAGATAATTGTAATCACTATAGTAAGCTACAACCTACCGCTTTAATTGTTACGACAAAAAACCTTTTTCAACTCTAAACAGCCATTAGACCTATTTTTTAAATACA
>CAIVYW010000006.1 GCA_903910205.1 uncultured Methylococcaceae bacterium
AAGAACGAAAAAATAGCTATAGGCTTAGTGGTTGATGAATACGGCGACGTACAGGGATTAGTAACGCTAGATGATTTACTACAAGAGATAGTAGGGGAGTTAATAACCGACGATACCACTGTAACTAAACAAAGTGATGGTAGTTATTTAGTGGATGCGACCATTACCGTCAGAGAGTTAAATCGGGTCATGCAATGGAATTTACCGACAGAAGGTCCGAAAACACTTAATGGCCTAATCATTGAATTTATGGAGACCATACCCGAACCAGGTATTAGTATCAAGCTACTAGGTCATCACTTGGAAATTATAAGCCAAGATAAAAACACGGTTAAGTTAGTTAAGTTTCTGCCTAAGAAATAATTTTCTAGGCAAAAAAAAGGCTGGATAACTCCAGCCTTTTTTAAGTTAAAAGCTTACTTTAATAAGCCCTGCAATAAACCATTTAACTTATGAACAAAGGCGGCTGGATCATCTAAATGTCCACCTTCGCTTAAAATAGCCTGATCAAACAGGATGTGCGTTAAATCAGAAAAGCGCGTGTCATCTTGTTCTGACTTCATACGCATCACTAATGGATGTGTCGGATTGATTTCAAATACCGGCTTACTACCCATGCCCATACCCATCATTTGACCCGCGTCTTTCATGATTCTTTCCATGTTAAGGCTCATGCCATAAACATCAGCAACCAAACAAGCGGGTGATTCAGTTAAACGGTGGCTTAAACGGACATCACTGACCTTGTCGGCTAATACGTCTTTAATTTGCTTAAGAACCGATTCAAAATCTTTAGAGATTTCTTCTTGAGCGGTTTTATCTTCTTCTGCATCTAAGATGCCTAGGTCTAAATCACCTTTAGCAACAGACTGTAAGTGCTTGCCGTCAAATTCATCTAAATTAGAAACCAACCATTCATCAATACGATCGGATAAAAGAATGACTTCAATGCCTTTCTTACGGAAGATTTCTAAGTGTGGGCTATTTTTTGCAGCAGAAAAACTATCCGCCGTTACATAATAAATATTATCTTGTCCTTCTTTCATACGACTAACGTAATCTTCCAAAGCAACATCTTGCTTGTCAGTATCAGTATGAGTCGACGCAAAACGTAGTAATTTAGCAACGCGCGCTTTGTTACCATGATCTTCAATCGGACCTTCTTTAATGACCTGACCAAACTGAGCCCAGAAAGTCTCGTATTTTTCGGGTTCATTTTTAGCTAAGTTTTCCAGCATACCCAATACTTTTTTAACCGCACCCGATTTAATCGCAGTGATTTGCTTACTTTGTTGCAAGATTTCTCTGGAGACATTAAGCGGTAAAGAATTCGCGTCAATAATACCTCTAACAAAGCGTAAATAACGCGGCATTAATTGTTCGGCATCATCAGTAATAAAGACTTTACGAATATAAAGCTTTACACCGTGCTTGGTGTCTCTGTCCCACATATCAAAGGGAGCGCGTGCAGGCACATAAAGCAATAAGGTAAATTCATTAGTGCCTTCAACTTTACTGTGTACATGGGTTAAGGGGTCTTGAAAGTCATGACCAACATGCTTGTAAAATTGATTGTAATCGTCATCAGAAATTTCTTGACGAGCTTTAGTCCATAAAGCTGAGGCACTGTTGATGGTTTCTTCTTCGATTTCTGCAACCGCTTTAACTACAGCTTCTTCGCCTTCTTCAGGTTCTTCGTCATCCATGGTTGGCATGACTTCTTTATCCATGACGATAGGTAAAGAGATATGGTCTGAAAACTTTCTAACGATAGAACGAATGCGATAGCCATCTAAAAATTCGCTTTCAGCTTCTTTCAGATGCAAAACGATTTCTGTACCGTGTTGTGCTTTTTCTACCGCTTCAATCGTGTAATCGCCTTCACCAGCAGATTCCCAGCGCGTACCAGTACTTTGCTCTGAACCGGCTTTACGGGTGGTTAAGGTAACTTTATCAGCGACAATAAAAGCTGAATAAAAACCTACCCCAAATTGACCAATTAACTCGCTGTCTTTAGCTTGCTCACCGGTTAAGGCTTCAAAAAACTGTTTAGTGCCAGATTTTGCAATCGTACCAATATGTTCTTGTACTTCCGCACGGGTCATACCTATACCATTATCTTTAATGGTGATGGTACGTAACTCTTTATCAAATTCTAAACGAATTTTTAGCTCACTATCGCCCTCATACAAGCCGTCATTAGACAGCGCTTCAAAGCGTAATTTATCAGCGGCATCAGAGGCATTAGAAATCAATTCGCGCAGAAAAATTTCCTTGTTACTGTACAAGGAGTGAATCATTAAATGTAACAGGTGTTTTACTTCGGTTTGAAAGCCTAGAGTTTCTTTTTTTGCATCAACAGTCACGGTACTTTTCCTAATGGGTTATTGTGAATGACAAATATGTGGGGGCATATCTTTTTATTTCAAGGTAGGTCATGTACTAACAGCTCATTTTCCTGCAATGCTTATGCAGCGGGTCGGGCACATAGTTTATGCTCGCCCCGCCTTATTTATTGCTAACTATTTGCTAGGCTCTGCTTCTTTTTGTTCAACAGCAGGTTTTTCTGAAATAGGCTTTTCTACGGCAGCCTCTTTTTGTGCTTCAACCGCTTTTTTTCTGTCCGCTGCTTTTTTTGCGAGTGCTTCTTTTTGATCCGCCGCCTTAGAAGCCGCTATTGATCCTGTTTCTGCGACAGCTAGCACCATGTCGGTGCTGGCTTGAGTAATTGTTGGAGCGAATAATGCCGATATGATACAAAGAGATAGCGGCAATTTTAATTTTGTTAGTTTAGTCAACAACATAAATGATCCTTTTAAATAAAATATCGATGGGATGCTACATGAGTCGTAGTCGTGAATTCCTTCTACGGTGATTAGTTTCTTACATTCAACTGATAAGTGCAATCGATAATAGACATCCTTCCTAAATAGTCGTCATGTAACCAAAAGCCAGTAGCGCCATAGTTTAGGCATGTTGTTACAGCAGCTTTCCCAAGCTCAGATCTCATTGTTATACACACCATTAAGTTAGTGAAATCCAGTATGCAGTGGGAGTGGCTTTAGCCACGACAATCGTGGCTAAAGC
>CAIVYW010000007.1 GCA_903910205.1 uncultured Methylococcaceae bacterium
TCCCCCTCTACAAAGGGGGAGGCTCTTTTTCTTACAAGTTAAGCGAAGAAAGCGAAGAAGATACTAATCCCCCCCTTTGTAGAGGGGGGTTAGGGGGGGGGGATCAACATAAGCATTTGCTTTATCATAAATTTTTCGTAACTTAATGGCAGTGACGCGCCGGCGTGGGAACGATATATATTTACACTGTCCCGTCTTAAGTGGGCAGCCCAAATCCTGCAACCGAAGTTACAAAAACCGTAGGGGCGTATTGCATACGCCCCTACGCATCATCACTACAACATTATCGTTCCCAAGAAAACGATGCAAGTAAATTAAACTTAACGTAACGCTAGGCCATAAGCCTCTAAGGCCTCAATGATATCAGTACGACTATCATGACTGTCTCGTAACGCTTGCAATCTAGCGTCATAAGTTTCAAAAGTGATACTCGCGCCAGGCACTTGTCCTGTTAAGCGTTGATGACACAAACTCTGCCAACGACTTTGTTCGTCGGCTGTCAATGTGTATGGATAATTACGAGCCCGATAGCGAAATAACATCTCACTTAAGCGTGGATCAGTAAAGCTAAGCTCAGAGGCCGCTAACTGTTCAGGTGATGACAACCTAATCGTTGCCATTTTCTGCTTATCTGCATCAGAGAAAAAACCACCACTATAAATAGCTAAATCAGGATCTTGCTGTTGATCTCCATAACCATGAGCACTAAAGACCGCCATTAACTTAGCAGACAAGTCCGTAGCCGCCTTAATTTTAGAAATATTAGCTAGGCATAGATCAAAATCAATAACGAGGCGCTGAGCATCTTCTGGCTTAATTACAGAGATAGGCGCTAACACCGGACACTTATTAATATGTACCGTTTTTAAGGGAATGCGCGCTACACCCACCGGCAAATCTTTAGTCGCCGTAAATAGTCGTTGCTGTATTTCTTCAACCGATAAAGACAACATAGGCTCAGGATCTATAGACAGATCATAAACAATGACACCATTATTATTGGTCGGATGTTTACAGATCGGCAAAACGATAGCGAGACAGTTCTTATCGACTGTATATTTACCAGAAACATGTACCACAGGCTGATCGCTACCTAATTGCAACAACTCTAAAACCTTAGGCTTTAAACGATGCTCCATTAAAAAGTTAAAGAGCTTAGGTTGTGCTTGTTTAACAACTTTAGCGATGCCTATCGTGGCATGCACATCAGATAAAGCATCATGCGCTGATTCATGAACAATGCCATTCGCTATGCTTAATTGATCTAGCCGTAAACTAGGCTTACCTTCATCATTAACCGGCCATACTATGCCATCTGGCCGTAAAGCCCTTGCGGCTCTTAAGACATCAATCAAATCCCAACGCGAATTGCCATTTTGCCACTCACGCGCATAGGGATCATAAAAATTGCGATATAAACAATTACGAGTCACCTCATCATCGAAGCGCAAATTATTGTAGCCTAAGGTACAGGTGTTAGCTTGCATTAGCTGTTCATGTATCAGCCTAATAAATTCCGCTTCACAGACCCCCTCTTGCTGGGCTAATTGAGGCGTAATACCGGTAATAACACAGGCATCAGGCTGCGGTAAACAATCGGGGGTAGGCTTACAATAAACCACCAAGGGTTCATCAATAATATTAAAATCTGCATCGGTACGAAGACCCGCAAATTGCACAGGGCGATCACGTTGTGGATCAATACCAAAGGTCTCGTAATCATGCCAATAAAAGCTTGTCACTGCTTGAGCTCGTTCCGATAAGTTTAATGGCTTAGTTTTGTTCATCAAGGTTTTGCATATACATTGGTTATTATATTAATTCGGTTACTTCGATGCCGGTCGGGGTTTGCAACCCCGACTGAAACGTTTGGATGCTTCAATAACTTTCGAAATCTTAAACGTTAAGAACGGGGTTGCAAACCCCGTCCCGCTTGTATTTTACGTACACGTTGTGTTATTCGATGCCGGTCGGGGTTTGCAACCCCGACCGAAACGTTTAGATGCTTCAATAACTTTCGAAATCTTAATCGTTAAGAACGGGGTTGCAAACCCCGTCCCACTTGTTTTTAAGCTCGTGCA
>CAIVYW010000008.1 GCA_903910205.1 uncultured Methylococcaceae bacterium
CTTTGGCTGAAGGCCAAGCAGTAAAATACGAAGTCGAATCAGGTCCTAAAGGCCCACAAGCTTCAAATGTAACGACCGCATAAACCGTTACTTTCTGACACACAACCTTGCCTAAAACTAGCAAGGTTGTGGCATAGCCAGTAATACACCGGCTAATCAATTCCCTCCCTCCCCCCCGAATTTAGGACATGTCTTTTGAAACGACTTTTTGTAGGAAACTTACCTAGCGACGCCACCGAAGAAAGTGTGCAAACCTTATTTTCAGAATACGGCAAAGTACGCTCTATCCAACTTGTTTCTGATATTTTCAGTGGCAAATGCAGAGGCTTCGGCTTTATCGGCATGGAAGGTCACGAAGCCAGAGCAGCTATTGCAGCACTAGACGGCAACTTGTATTGCGGAAAACCTTTAAAAGTTAAATTTGAAGAACCCGCTACCGGAAAAAACGGTAGACGCTAGCCATACCTCTCTCATCTAGCTATTTACCCAAATCCTTTCGTCACGCCAGCACACTTTACAGGCCGACGGCAGAGATTATGCAATAGCAGAGCTATCTGGGCGACTTTTAGTCGCCCGATACGTTTCTATCCGCCCCTCCCCCTCTCCAAACACGGCGCTTAATCTTTCGCCCTGAGCCTTTCGTCTGCGCTAAAACTATCCCTTCTTAAGTTGGTAGCCTGATTTATTAAGTGCTATGTAACAAACTAAAGCTATAATCCACGTTTCTGATGTGCTTTTACGCCTACTTTGAAGCATTAAATCCGCTATACTCAGTGACAAAATCTCATTTCACATTACATAGATAATTGGCACACAATCTGCTTGTTATTTTTATGCTGATACTCATTGACTGAACTAACCAGACCCTAATCATGAATCAATCTCACGAAAAATTGGATACTTATTTCCAACAAGTCCAAGACCTTATTATTAAGCGCCAAGATTGGGTTACGGGTTTATTGCCCGCTAGTACAGCGGTGACTGTGCATGGTAATTATACCGACGCATGGGTTAGAGATAATGTCTACAGCATACTTGCGGCATGGGGTTTGGCACTGGCTTATCGGCGCACCGATGAAGAGCAAGGGCGCACCTATGTACTTGAGCAAAGTGTGGTAAAGCTAATGCGTGGCTTGTTAACCGCGATGATGCGGCAAGCATCTAAAGTAGAAAAGTTTAAACAATCTCAAAACCCTTTGGATGCCCTACATGCCAAATACGATACTAAATCTGGCGCTTGTGTAGTCGGCGATCATGAATGGGGACACTTACAGCTAGATGCCACCTCGTTATTCTTGTTAATGCTAGCGCAAATGACCGCTTCGGGACTGCGCATCGTCTTTACTATTGATGAAGTCAATTTTGTACAAAACTTGGTGCATTATATTAGCCGTACTTATCGCACACCCGATTATGGTATCTGGGAGCGTGGTCACAAAACAAACCAGGGTATTGCCGAATTAAATGCCAGTTCTATTGGTATGGCAAAAGCGGCATTAGAAGCACTTTCTGGCTTTAATTTATTTGGTAAAGAGGGCGGCCAAGCATCCGTCGTTCATGTTATCAGTGACGACATTGCCAGAACTCGAATTACCTTAGAGGCGCTGCTACCAAGAGAATCTATCTCTAAAGCGGTAGATTCTGCTGTACTCAGCATTACTGGCTTTCCAGCCTTTGCTGTGGATAATCAAGAATTACGAGATAAAACAGAGGCTCTTGTTTGTGAAAAACTAGAAGGCCGTTATGGCTGCAAACGTTTTCTATTAGATGGCCACCAAACGGCCATAGAAGATAGTCAACGCCTACATTATGATGCTCACGAACTTAAACAATTTATGGCTATTGAGTGTGAATGGCCGCTGTTTTTTACTTATTTACTATTAAATAATTTATATGCTGGCAACAACGATGCCGCTTTAACTTATCGCCATAAACTCGAAAGCTTACTCGTAGAGCAAAATGAACAACTGTTATTACCCGAGCTTTATATAGTACCTATTGATCTCATTGCCGCAGAAAAAGCCCAGCCCCATAGTCAAGCACGTCTACCCAATGAAAATATACCGTTAGTGTGGGCACAGAGTCTTTTTATTTTAGGCTGTCTGATTCAAGATGGCTTACTCGACTGCGATGATATAGATCCTTTAGGACGACATAAAGTCGTTAAGAAAAACAATAACGTAAAACTACAAATTCAGCTCTTGGCTGAAGATGAAAGCGTACAAAGCCGCTTAAAAGAACAGGGTATTACGGCACAAACCTGCGCTGAAATCGCGCCTATTCAAATTAGAGACGCGAGTGAATTAGCACAAGCTTACACGCATGTCGGTCGAAATGATCGTATTGGCATCACCGGTAGACCCCTGCGCCAGTTGCGAACGCTGGCAACCTCAAAAATGTATAACTTAGCCGGGGAACCTTTGTTGTTCTTGCCACAATGTCTTAATCAAAAAGGCTTTTATTTGGCTATGGACAACCATTTACTCATTTCGCGTTTACGCTTAGAAATGTCTTATATCTATCACCATTGGGATAGACCTGGCAATCCATTACTGGCTATTTCTATCAAACAGAACATGCTGGACAGCCATCATTGCGATATATTCATTAACTTTATCAAAGAACTGCAGCAAGGTGTCTGTCAAGGCTTTGCCATTGAACTAGGCACACTGCTCAACTTCACTGAAACATCTAGTCATGAAAAAATCAAAAACTTACATGACTTTCGGTTTTCAAAAGCCACATGGGATGATGCCAAGCGACCTTTTTTGCAGGCCTTACCTAGCAATAGCCAGCCATCAGCGCCCTTAAATACCTTATTATTAAATGAATGGGATTTAGCCAGTGATGAAACCTTAATCGAGCTATTAAAAAGCCAAAGTAATCTTTATGCTCAAGTTGAGGCATTGAGCTTACTCAGCTTACGACATGACTTAAGCTTCAATACGACCTTGAGCGCTGATAACAAGGCTGCGAGTGTGGGCGATTTACTAGAAGAAGTCTATGAACGTGCAGGAGACCTGCACGTTTGGAGTATTGTTAGACGTTGCGCCAGCTTGCTCGGTAAATATGACATTAATTTAGAGCAGGCTGCGACCGAAATACTGGTTCGTCAGCACGCACTGACCTTAGGTCGAGCTTACAGCGGCAAAGCCACCTTAACGCGCCCCGCAGATTCTTCAGAAATCTTACACATCATCAATACTTACAATAGCGATGCTAGCGAACGTATTATTATTCAAGAACTCGTGGTTTATTTGGGCATGTTAATAAAATCTAACCCAGAACTATTGGCTGATATGCACACCCTACGCGTCGGCCATATTTTGCAATTGATTATAGTTAGACAAAAACGCGCCTCTGGCTGCGGCTCATTAGATGAAGCCTTCAATGAGATCATCGCATTAGCGCCTTATCAATTATCCAACAAGCTCAAAGAAATGCTAGATGACATTAGCAATACTGAAAATCAACTCGAATTAGCAGAAACCCTGCATGTTGAAGGCAGTCATCATAAAATTAACCGCGCCATTTTCTCGCAAGCTATGGACCCTAAAGACCAAGATGAAAGCATAGATTGGTATGAATGGCGAGAACAACAAGGCAGCGTAGGCAGAGAAAACAGCGCTTTTTATGCAGGTGTCTGGGATATTCTGCATCACTGCAAAGGCTTAATGATGGGCGAAAAACTTAACAGTAAATACCGCTTAGACAGCGAAACTATCCTGTCACAGATGACCGAAGGCGAGCAAAGCTTTAAGATACAAGTCGATCATGTCCTTAATAAGATACAAGCCCCTGTTTATAGGCAATTAACAGTAGAGGCTTTAAAAGCCATGACCTCTATTTTTAGAGCCAATGACACACTACAAATTGATGATAATTTATTAACCGACATTATTATTGGTCATGCGGTAAGAATTAGCTGGTTATATAGCCATCCAGAACAAGCAGAGCATTATGAAACGGTGACCGCATTGGCTTGGCAATATTTTTATGACTTGCCTCCCCATAAAGTGGCCAACGCCATATTGGATGCGCTCATACATTTACTCGATAACAACTAAAGGAATTCAACATGATACTTGCAGGCGACATAGGTGGAACAAAAACCGTATTATCTCTTTTAAGCTGCGATACTCATGGCCTGTTAAGCTGTTTAAAAGAACAGTCTTATGCCAGCCAACAGTTTGCCAAATTTGATGATATTCTCAGCGATTTTTTACCTAGTAAGCTCCCTATTAAATCTGCCTGCTTTGGTGTTGCCGGCCCCGTTGTTAATCAACGCTGCCAAACCACCAATTTGCCTTGGCTGTTAGATGCCGAGGATTTAAAGCTAACGCTTGGCATCGCTAACGTAAAATTACTCAATGACTTAGAGGCAATGGCTTTGGGTATGCTGCATTTACCCGACCATGACCTGTTAGAACTAAATCCCAATGCAACTATTCAAACCGGTAATTGCGCGGTGATCGCGGCAGGCACAGGCTTAGGCGAAGCTCTACTTTATTGGAACGGTCATCAACATCATGCTATTGCTACTGAAGGGGGACATTCTGATTTTGCAGCTCTTAATAGCCGACAAGATCAGCTATTAGCTTATCTTAGACAGCGCTATGCTGATCATGTCAGTTATGAACGCATACTATCGGGCATAGGCTTTAGTCATTTATATGATTTTCTTTGTGAACTAAAAATTGCAGCGCCCTGCCCTGAGGTAGAAAACATCAGTACCGATAAGGACAAAAATGCCCTGATCTCTGAATTAGGCATCACTCATAAAGACCCCTGCTGCGTAGAAGTCTTAAAGCTGTTTATTGATATCTATGGTGCAGAAACTGGCAACCTCGCTTTAAAATCGTTGGCAACCGGTGGTGTTTTTATAGGCGGCGGCATAGGTCCTAAAATTTTACCGGCACTGCAAAATGGTCGTTTTATAGCGGCCTTTAAAGCGAAAGGACGCTTTGAACCGTTACTGCATAACATCTCTGTTAAATGCTCACTTAATCCGCGCACCCCGTTAATTGGCGCGATACATTATTTTTATTAACAGCCCAAAGTCGTATCACTGCCTGAGTGATAGCAAAGCGTGACGAGATTTATAACCGATACGCATCAAGCTAAGCCAAAACACTCGCGAGACGGGGTTTATAACCCCGTCTCAAACGTTTGATATTGCCATTATCTTTGAAAGATCACAAAAGAAATAGGCCTACTTTTGGTTATATAACGCCATTTGGGTGCATCTAAACGTTTCGATCGGGATTGCAAACCCCGACCGGCATTGGCTTTTATTTCTACTACTTATACTCAAATTATGATATCTATAGCCGACATTCCTACAGCCTCCAATGCTATTCGAGATGCCGTCACACCGGTATTTTTAATCACCGGCATAGGCTCTATTCTTGGTGTACTCACTAATCGCTTAGGTAGGGCGATTGATCGCTATCGAAAATTGACTGAACTCAAATATCAAGATCTTTCCCACAGCGCATTACAAGAAATTAAAACCATTTCCAAACGCATACAATGGATAAGAAAAGCAGTTAGCTTATGCACTCTTTCGATTTTGTGCGTTTGCCTGACCATCGCCTTCTTTTTTATTGCCGTAGAGTTTAATATCGATTCACCAAGAACCGTGGCGATTCTCTTCATTACTGCGATGCTGACCTTAACGTGTGGTTTATTATGTTTCTTACGTGAAATTTCATTGGCCACCCATGAAACTTTTGATATCGATACATGGATAAAAACTGAATAAAGGCACAAAAAGCCTCACTCGATCGACAAGATTATAGGATGTGCAAAGGAAGGTAGCGCATCATTTGTAATAATTTGTGTGACTCGATGGATGCGCCTCCTTCGTCGGTACATCCTATAACACAGATCACCTTGCCCGCCTTAAGTTGATAGCTTTAATTTTGATGACAATATTACTTGCCCTGTCTTAACTGTCGCCCAAAACGAGGTCATTTACTGGAATGTTGATGTCAACTTTTAGAATGTTCACGAGGAATAATGGAACGTCTAGGACTATTACTAGAAGGTCTACGAAGGTTATTTTTAATCTCTTTAGCTGTCATAGACCGTTTTTATACAAGATTTAAGCGTCGCTAAACGGTCATGCACTGTTCTTTAACAAGAATTAGACTTCGCTATACGGTCATAGACGATTCTATAGTCGACTATAACGGTTCCAAAAGCATAAAAAACAAGTTTAACGTTTGAATTAACGACGACTAAACCTTAGTCGTCAGTCTTGGCAACACCAATAAGGCTTGCCTGGCTTACTGCCTCATATTTTTTATGTGTTTTTATGGATTAGGTTTTGGAATTTACAATGCCTGATGTTGAATCTAAACGCTCAAGATAGGCCATTACTATCATTTTTTGACTTAGCCTTAGTCAAGAGAAACAAGAAATTAACTTTAACTCATTATCTTAATGACCGATTCTAAAACGCACCTAATGAGGGCTATATTTCTCTAGTGATGCACTCATTAGGTGCGCAGCCAAGCAGTTAGCTGTTAATGACAACGGCTAAGGTTACACGCCTAAGACTTTTCGAACTCGCTGCTATTTTGTGGCTATTCATTTTTTTCAGTTATTTCTTGAAAATAGATGCAACATAATCAAGGCATTTCATAATTCAGATACAAACTTAAGCGTATTGACGGCTTATTCTTAACTTAGAAACAAATAATACGTAGTTATACCTATTTTTACGTAGTTATACCTATATGTTTTAGTGCTTTTCTTTGCTCTAATATCTTGTAAGCTACCCATTTAAGACGGGACAGTTTAGTTTAGCTTAATCGTTCACTTTTAGACACAGCCCTCCTAAGCGCAGACAAAGGGCGAAAGGCGAAAGGTTAAGACTAGTATCTGTCACGCCTTAGGTTGCTAACCTCCTAAACTTAATCTTTCGCCCTGAACCCTTAACCTTTCGTCTGGGCTGAAACTGTCTCGCCTTAAACGGGTAGCCCTTTCGTCTGTACTAAGCCGTCCCGTCTTAAATTGATAGCCATCAACATCTATTCTAATCACTTTGGCATAGCTATTGCTTTTAACTTGATGTGAATACGAGAAATATTTTAACGAAAGACTTCTTCATAAAATTAAAACATGGATACGAAAACTTTAAAAAAATATTTTAACGAAATGTATGCAGATAATGGCGCAGTTCGTGAAATTTACAAACGCTATGGTCACTGGCTAAAAAACCTGCCTGATGGCACCTTAGCGCGAAGAAATGCAGAAGCCGAGCTATTATTTCGTCGGCTAGGCATTACCTTTGCCGTTTATGGTGAAACTGTCGAAGCAGAACGCCTAATCCCATTTGATATAGTGCCTAGGATTTTTGGTGCCTCAGAGTGGCAACGATTAGAACTCGGTCTTAAACAACGGGTGCGTGCGCTTAATGCCTTTTTACATGATATTTATCACGACCAAGAGATCATTAAAGCCGGCATCATTAGTGCGCATCAAGTACTTAACAACACTCAGTATCGCCCAGAGATGAAAGGCGTTGATTTACCCAATCAGGTTTATGCCCATATTGCGGGGATTGATTTAGTACGGATTGCTGAAAACGACTTTTATGTCTTAGAAGATAATCTACGCACACCGTCTGGGGTTTCTTACATGCTGGAAAATCGCAAAACCATGATGCGTTTATTTCCCGAATTGTTTGTTAAACACGCTATCGAGCCCGTCGAACACTATCCACAAATGTTGCTTAATACGCTACGTGAAGCAGCTCCACCCAATGTAGCTTATCCCGTTATTGTAGTCATGACCCCGGGTTCTTATAACAGCGCTTATTTTGAACATGCTTATCTAGCCAGTCAAATGGGCGTGGAACTTGTCGAAGGTCAGGACTTATTTGTACATCAACAAAAAGTCTATATGCATACCACCGAAGGCCCACAACAAGTGCATGTCATTTACCGAAGAGTCGATGATGACTTTATCGATCCTCGCGTATTTCGTCCAGATTCAACACTCGGTGTACCGGGCTTAATGGCTGCCTATTGTAGTGGCAATGTAGCCTTAGCGAATGGCGTAGGCACCGGTGTCGCTGATGACAAATCAACTTATTTGTTCGTACCCGACATGATTCGTTTCTATCTAGGCGAAGCGCCCCTATTATCCAATGTGCCGACCTGGCGCTTAAGTGAGCCTGACGATTTAAGTTATGTACTCGCGCATTTACCCGAATTAGTCATCAAAGAAGTTCAAGGTTCTGGAGGCTATGGCATGTTAATCGGCCCTACCAGCTCTAAAGCTGAAATAGAAGCTTACAGGCTACGAATTCTGGCAGAACCTGCTAAATTTATCGCTCAGCCGACCTTAGCCTTATCTTCCTGCCCAACACTGGTTGAATCAGGTGTTGCGCCACGTCATGTCGATTTAAGGCCCTTTGTGTTATCCGGTAAAGATGTGCGTATAGCCCCCGGTGGCTTAACGCGGGTAGCACTCACTGAAGGCTCGCTAGTGGTTAATTCCTCACAAGGCGGCGGCACCAAAGACACTTGGGTATTGGAGAATTAATATGTTATCTCGCACCGCTGAAAATTTATTTTGGATGGCTCGTCATATCGAACGCGCCGAAAATACCGCACGCGTACTTGATGTTGCACATCGAACCTCGTTATTACCACTCGATATTGAGGGTACTCAAGCCTATTTATGGTATGCACCACTTAATATAACGGGCTGTGCTGAGTGTTATGAAGTTAAATATGGCTTAGCTAAAGCCGATACAGTAAGCCATTACATGGCCTTAGACCCAGACAATCCTACTAGCATCTATAGCTGCCTTAAACTTGCCCGAGAAAATGCCAGAACGGTACGAGGCGCTATTACCTCAGAAATGTGGGAAGTCATTAATGACACTTGGTTGGAGCTAAATAGCTTACCCAAACAAATGGATTATGAAAAGTTTCGTGATTTTTTCGACTGGGTGAAGAATCGTTCACATTTATTTCGCGGGGTCACTTTAGACACTATTATTAAAGATGTTGGCCTGAGTTTTATCAAGCTAGGTACCTTTCTTGAACGTGCAGATAATACCGCGCGTATTTTGGACGTTAAATATCACATACTACTACCTAGCCTTAATGATGTGGGCGGTGCCGCTGATTATTATCAATGGGGCTCCTTACTGAAGTCCGTGAGTGCTTTTGAAGCTTACCAAAAAATCTATCGTGATGTTATTTCGCCTCAGCGCGTTAGCGAATTATTGATTTTTAGAGATGATATGCCTAGATCACTACATGCCTGCATGGATGAAGTGGAAGATGCGTTAAGGGCGATTAATGGACACTCAGGTAAAGAAGCTCAGCGACTGGCAGGTGAACAGCACGCAGCGCTACACTTTGGTCTGACTCAAGATGCTTTTAGCGAAGGTCTACATGAGTTTCTCACTGATTTCTTAAAAAATACCGCCCTCTTAAGTCGAGAAATTCGCGAGGCTTATTTATCACGCCAAGATACCGCAATGATTCGACAGCTCACGACTTAATCATAAAACAACTATATAAGCCGCTAAGGAACGAGCACTAAATAATGTAGTCAAGTACCATCCAACTCCCCCCTTTGTAAAAGGGGGTCTGGGGGGATTTTAAAAATCATAGTTGCCGAAGTGTGTCGTGCTCGTTCCTAAGCACCTAAACGTTGACTATTTAATTTTAGATGTTAATCAAACCCACCTTAACATCAGGCCATTGGAAGAAAAATTATGACCATACGCGTCGCTATTTGTCACAAAACAATCTATCGCTTCGACAGACCGGTATCATTGTCACCTCATGTGTTTCGATTACGTCCGGCAGTCCATTGCCGCACGCCAATCAAAGCCTATGCCTTGCGTATTGAACCGAAAAATCATTATATTAATTGGCAACAAGACCCCTTTGGCAATCTGGTTGCTCGCGTGGTATTTCCTGATAAATGTCAAAAACTCAGCGTTGAAGTGGAAGTGATTGCGGATATGACCGTTATTAACCCCTTTGATTTTTTTGTTGAAGCCTATGCCGAAAACTATCCGTTTGACTACGATGCCCTGACCCTTAAAGAGCTACAACCTTATTTAGAAATCACTGAACAGGGTCCGTTATTAGTTGAATGGATCAAAGCTTTAGATATTAGTAAACGTTCTATCAATGATTTTATTGTCGATATTAATCGCCATGTTTTTGCCACTATTGGCTATAACATTCGCATGGAAGTCGGTATACAAAGCTGCGAAGACTCCTTAGCTAAGCGCACGGGGTCTTGCCGAGATTCCGCTTGGCTGTTGGTACAAGTGCTACGTCATCTTGGACTCGCAGCGCGTTTTGTATCCGGTTATCTGGTGCAACTGACCTCTGATATAAAATCATTAGATGGCCCCTCAGGGCCTGAACAAGATTTTACTGACTTACACGCTTGGACAGAAGTTTACATTCCAGGAGCTGGCTGGATAGGCTTAGACCCAACCTCAGGTTTATTAACTGCTGAAGGTCATATTCCCTTAGCCTGCACGCCAGACCCAGAAAGTGCCTCACCGGTAACGGGTGGCACTGATAAATGCAAAGTAGACTTTGAATTTTCTAATAGCGTTGATCGTTTACATGAAGATCCCAGAGTCACTAAACCTTATACCGATGAACAGTGGTATCACATTGATGCTTTAGGACAGTTTGTCGACCAACGCTTGAGTGAAGATGATGTTCGACTCACTATGGGAGGGGAACCTACTTTTGTTTCAATCGACGATATGGAAGACCAGCAATGGAACACCGAAGCAGATGGCGACAATAAACGTGAGCTTGCCCAACAATTAACCCTACGTTTACGAGATGCTTTTGCAAAAGGCGTCATGCTGCATTATGGTCAAGGCAAATGGTATCCTGGTGAGCCCTTACCCCGTTGGCAATATGGCATATTTTGGCGTAAAGATGGCACGGCACTCTGGCGCAACTCTTCGTTACTAGCGGATATTAATAAAGATTACGGCCACACCGCTAAACAAGCGCAAAAATTTATTTTGCAAATCAGTCAGCATTTGCAGATAGCGCCTCGCTATATCAAAACAGCTTTTGAAGATAGCTTCTATTATCTATGGCAAGAAGGCACGCTACCTGAAAACATTGATCCATTAACCTGCAATCTAAAAGACCCTATTGAGCGTAAAACCTTAACTAAATTATTAGATGCCGGTTTAAATCAACCGAGCGGTTTTGTTCTGCCCCTCAAATGGAATGCACTAGACCTGTGCTGGAAAAGTGGGCCTTGGGATTTTCGACGTGGTGATTTATTTTTAATTCCCGGTAATTCACCGATGGGCATGCGCCTACCCTTAGCCAGTTTAGCTTGGCTTGCACCCGATAAGCGAGATAGCTCAGAGCCTCAAAGTTTGTTTGAAGACTTACCTGAATTAGCTGATTATTATGGTGAGGTCACCCGTCGCTACAGCCACATGATCGCCAAAGCCAAAGCACATCCAGAAATTATTGAACAAGAAACCGGAGATACTGACGCGCAAGAAATTGAAGTGCCGCATACCGCGCTGTGCGTAGAGGCCAGAGCCGGTCGCTTGTATATCTTTATGCCACCTTTAACGTCACTAGAACATTATCTTGAATTGATTGCAGCGATTGAAGCTACGGCAGAGAATTTAGCCATGCCGGTGGTATTAGAAGGTTATGAGCCCCCCCGTGATTATCGTATCGAACGCTTAATGGTCACCCCAGACCCCGGTGTTATTGAAGTGAATATACATCCTTCTAAAACTTGGCAGGAATTAGTTGAAAAAACCACGCTACTTTATGAGCTGGCTCATCAAACTCGACTAGGTACCGAAAAGTTTATGCAAGATGGTCGCCATACCGGAACCGGCGGCGGCAACCATATCACTATGGGCGCAGAAATGCCCACTGATAGTCCACTCTTACGCCGCCCTGACTTATTACGTAGTTTGATCACTTATTGGCAGCATCATCCTGGTTTATCTTATTTATTTTCGGGCATGTTTATAGGCCCCACTAGTCAAGCCCCACGGGTTGATGAAGGCCGCGATGAAAAGCTCTATGAACTGGAAATCGCCTTTCAACAAATGCCCGAAGGTGAAACACCCTCGCCGTGGTTAGTCGATAGATTATTACGACATTTATTAACTGACATCACTGGCAATACGCATCGCTCTGAGTTTTGTATTGATAAGCTTTATTCTCCCGACAGTTCAACGGGACGATTGGGCATACTCGAATTGCGCTCTTTTGAAATGCCACCCCATGCGCAGATGTCCTTAGTACAAACCGTATTGCTACGTTCGCTGATTGCTTGGTTTTGGCGTGTTCCTTATAAACATGATCTAGTTCGCTGGGGCACAGAATTACATGATCAATTTATGTTGCCGCATTATGTACGCGAAGACATGAAACAAGTGACTCAAGATTTACAAAGAGCGGGTTTCGGTTTTGATATGGAATGGTTGGATCCCTTTTTTGAATTTCGTTTTCCTCGTTATGGCAATACGCTGGTTGACGGTATTGATATGGAATTACGATTCGCCATTGAGCCTTGGCATGTGCTAGGTGAAGAAATGAGTAGTACTGGCACCGCTCGTTATGTGGACTCCTCGGTAGAGCGAGTACAAGTATTAGTGAGCGGATTTAACGAGGCACGTTATGTCATCTCCTGTAACGGTAGACGCTTACCCATGCGTAAAACGGCACGACATGGTGAATTTGTGGCCGGCGTACGTTATCGGGCCTGGCAACCCCCTTCTGCCTTACATCCCACTATCGCCCCTCATGTACCATTGGTATTTGATGTTATTGATACTTGGAATGGACGCTCTGTGGGAGGTTGTACTTATCATGTCGCTCATCCGGGTGGCCGTAGTTATGATGATTTCCCCGTCAATGATTATGCCGCAGAAACACGACGTATGACACGTTTTTGGGATTATAGTCATACACCCGGCGTTATTATTCGTCCTCCATTGGCCGGCACTCAGCTTCCGGCTTCTGAGCAGCCTTTACTGGCAACCTTTAGTGTGACCAATACAGCGCCTAGAGCCATGTCGCCACCTGCCGAAGAATTAAGTACTGAGTATCCCTTTACACTAGACTTACGTCACCGTAGTCGTTAATTAATCGAGCTTACAGAGACAGTATGCCTATCTCTACGCTAAAATGAAGCACGATTCGTAGGCTACTTACTTAAGGTGGAACAGATGCTGGACTTAAGGTAACTCGCAAAAAATAAAAGACCCCTATAGGATGTGCAAAACGCTAGTGAAGCGCATCGCTCTATTACAAATGATGCGCTTCACTGCCGTTCAGCACATCCTATAAAATGGAGGGGATTATTATTGCGTCTTACCTAAGCTCAAACTGTTCTATCTTAAGTGGGTAGCTGATTCGTAAACCCTACGTAAGCCACATAACCATAAGCTATGACCCTGGAGATTTATAACAATGAGCGATAAATTAAAACTCCTGACGCCAGCCACCTTAATACTGGATGACAAAAGTTATTCATTACCGACTTATATGGGTGTTGAAGGTGAAAGAGCTATTGATATTACTAAGTTACGTAACCAAACTGGCTATGTAACGCTGGATGATGGTTACGGCAACACAGGGGCGTGTGAAAGCGCCATCACTTATATCGATGGTGAAAAAGGCATACTTCGTTATAGAGGCTATCCTATAGAAGAATTAGCCGAACACTCTCGATTTGTCGAAGTTTCCTATTTATTACTCTATGGCGAATTACCCAACAGCGAACAATTACTGAAATTTTCTACCCGCCTCAATGAATCATCTATTATTCATGAGGATGTACATCATTTTTTTAATAGCTTCCCTCGTGGCTCTCATCCTATGGGTATACTCGCCACGATGGTCGCTTCATTGTCTACTTTTTATCCTCTACCCGATCAACTCGATGCGGATACCGAAGTACAAATTGTGGCTAACTTAGTGTCTCAAGTGCGTACCATTGCTGCTTTTTCTTACAAGAAGTCAATTGGTGAGCCTCTGGTTTATCCTTCCATTAAGTATAAATACACCAGTAACTTCTTAAACATGATGTTTTCTTCACCGGTACGCGACTATCAACTGGATCATGATATCGTCCGGGCTATTGATATGCTGCTCATACTCCATGCCGATCATGAGCAAAATTGCAGTACCTCATCGGTACGTACAGCGGGGTCTAGTATGGCCAATGTCTATGCGGTGATTACAGCGGGTATCGCTGCACTTTGGGGGCCACGTCATGGCGGCGCAAATCAAGAAGTCATTAAAATGCTGGAACAAATCCATGCTGAAGGTGGCGATGGCACTGAATTTATTAATCAAGCCAAAGATAAGAACTCTGGCCGTAGACTGATGGGGTTTGGTCATCGCGTTTACAAAAACTTTGATCCTCGCGCTCAAGTCTTAAAACAACATTGCGACAAATTACTGAACAAGCCGGGCATTAATGATCCACTGTTGGATATCGCAAGGCGTATCGAAGAAATTGCCCTCAATGATGACTATTTTATTTCGCGCAAGTTATATCCCAACGTAGATTTCTACTCTGGATTAATACTGCGTGCAGCAGGCATCCCTACTGATATGTTTACGGTATTATTTGCTATCGGTCGTATGCCAGGCTGGCTGGCTCATTGGCGAGAAATGATTCATGGTGAGCAAGTGACCATTTATCGTCCTCGTCAGATTTATGTCGGTGAAACATTGCGTCATTACCAAGATATTAAACAACGGGTATAAGTGCAGTAGCTTGGGCTGTATGCTTTTCGGGCTACCAAATTAAAGCAGGACAGTTTCAGCCCAGACGAAAGGTTCAGGGTTAAGCCTAAGAGGCTAGCAACTTAAGGCGTGACAGATACTAAGCTTAACCTTTCGCCCTTTACCCTTTGTCTGCACGTAGAAGAGCCCTATCTAAAAGCTCAATATTGGGTTAACGGTAAAGCTGTTAATCCAACCAACATCACTACATTACTGACAATGAGAACAATGCGTGCCTAATAATAGTCCGATTCCAGATCATCCGTTAAGTAAGCAATATTACGAAACTCAATTAGGTATACACAATGAAATGTATGCGGCTGAAAATAAGGCACTGCCTTATTGGCAGCGTCTTATGGCCTCATTGGAGACTATGGGTAGCGAAAATCTGGAATTACGGCGCAGAGAAGCTCAACGCTTATTACGTGAAAATGGTGTCACCTACAATGTCTATGGTGATGAGCAAAATCTGACTAGACCTTGGAAGCTCGACCCTGTTCCTTTATTAATCAGCAGTGATGAATGGCGTGTTATCGAAGCCGGTCTTAAGCAACGTGCTGAACTTCTGGATTTAATACTTAAAGATATTTACGGTAAACAAACGCTATTAAAGAAGGGCTTGTTACCAGCTGAGCTTATTTTTGGCCATGAAGGTTTTTTACATCCTTGTGTGGATACACTGCAACATCAAAAACGACTATTAACCTTATATTCGGCAAATCTTGCTCGCGGCCCCAACGGTCGCATGTGGGTCTTAGATGATCGTACTCAAGCGCCTTCCGGTTCAGGTTATGCCTTAGAAAATCGTACTGTCATGAGGCGAGTTTTTCCTGATATTTTTGGTGAAACCCACGTACTACGCTTATCTGGTTTTTTTAAATCACTACGTAAGGGCTTGGTTGAAATTGCAGCACATGGCAAAGAAGATCCACGTATCGTGATACTCACACCGGGGCCACTTAACGAAACTTATTTTGAACACGCGTATTTAGCAGCTCAACTAGGCTTTACGCTGGTTCAAGGCGCAGATTTAACTGTGCGCGATGGTAAAGTCTGGCTTAAATCATTGGCAGGACTGCAAGCCGTAGACGTTATTTTACGACGTGTTGATGACTCTTTTTGCGACCCACTCGAATTACGTAGCAGCTCACAACTAGGCGTTGCCGGTTTATTGGAAGCCGTCAGACGCGGCAATGTGGCCATTGCCAATCCTTTAGGTAGTAGTGTCTTAGAAAACCCCGGCCTACTTGCCTTTTTACCGCAATTATCCCGTTATTTTTTAAATGAAGATCTAAAGTTATCATCGGTAGCAACTTGGTGGTGTGGGCAACGCCTAGAACGTGACTTTGTGCTGCAAAATTTGGATAGCTTAGTGATTAAACCTATCAATCGTAGCCAAGGTAATCATGCGCTATTTGGTGGGCTATTAAACCATCAAGAAAAAGAACAGTTACGTCGCTTAATCATTGCTAAACCCTATAGCTTTATCGGTCAAGAACAGGCGAGCTTTTCTACCTTACCCGCCTTTATCGATCATCAAATTGAACCTAGAAACGCGGTATTACGCAATTTTGTAGTCGCCAGCGCTCATGATTATGTGGTGATGCCAGGAGGATTGACGCGGGTTGCTCGCCAAAAAGATAATTTTATCGTCTCCAATCAAGCGGGCGGCATCAGTAAAGACACCTGGGTACTCGCCTCAGAGCCAGATAAACCGGTCAGCTTATGGATACAACCTCGACGCAACCAATTAATTGATGCCATCATCGAGCCATTAACCAGTCGCTCAGCCGATAATTTATTTTGGGTGGGTCGACATCTTGAACGCATAGAAGCCACTACTCGATTATTACGCACCATATTAAGCAAACAACGAGAATCACTAGAATTTAAAGATGCTCTTGATAATGAATGTCTTAAGGTATTTCTGCGCGCACTGACACTAGTGACTGTCACTTATCCGGGCTTTATTAAAGAGGGAGCTCAACGGCTAAAAGCACCCAATGAAGAATTACTGTCGCTCATTAAAGACAGTCATCGTAAAGGTTCATTATCGGCCAGTATTCAAGCCTTTGTGCAAGCGGCCTTTAGCAGTCGTGACTTATGGTCACAAGATACTTGGCGCAGTGTCGATAATATTCAGCGGCGCTGGCAACAACGCATTATTCATAATCAAGATCTTACACTTGAACAATTACCCAAAGCGCTGGATGATTTAATAACCGGCTTAGTCGCTTTTAGTGGTTTAACCAGTGAAAGTATGACCCGTGAAGCGGCTTGGTTAATGCTTGATAGTGGCCGCAGACTAGAACGCGCTTTAACACTCATTACCTTATTGCGCTCAACTGTTGCTTTGCGTCACCAAGAAGGCTTACAAAATCAAATATTAGAAGCCGTGTTAGTCACTACCGACAGTTTAACGATTTATCAGCGCCGTTATCGTTCCTTTATTCAATTACCTATGGTGCTTGCCTTACTGCTACTTGATGAAACGCATCCACGTTCAGTCGCCTATCAACTGCATGAATTATCAAATCATGTCAATGAATTACCGCGAACCACTGGAAAAAGTCAGCTCAGTGTAGAGGCTCGTTTATTGCTAAAAGCCTATACGGATATACGTCTTTGCAACATCGCTGAGTTATCACAACTTAATGAAAATGACGGCATCTACACGGCACTCGATCAACTACTCGCCAATACCACGAATTTATTATGGCAATTTGCCGATGTGCTTGCAGAAGCTTATTTTAGTCATGCTCAAAGCTCACAGTTAATGGTAGCCAATACGACTGAGGACGATCTGTGAAATACCGCATAACTCACACCACCCAATATCACTACAGCCAAGCCGTCGGTCTATGCCAAAATGAAGCACGATTACAACCGCGTAATTTTGGGCGTCAATACTGTGATAGCAGTCGCTTTGATATATCACCGACACCCTCAGATTTTCGCGAGCGGCTGGATTTTTTCGGTAATCGTGTCGCTTATTTTGCTATTCAACAAGCCCATACGCAATTAAGCTTAACGGTCATCAGTGACGTCACGCTCTTTCCAAAACAACAGCTCATGGGTTTGTTTGACCCCATGAGCTGGGAACAAGTCCGAGATTTATTACAACAAGCGCCCCCACCGATGCAAGCGCAAGCCCAAAGTCAACAAGGTCAAAACCAAAGCCAAGTGCAAGTACAATACCAAGAGCATGCCCCTGATTTTTTTGATGCCCAACAATATCTATTAGACTCACCCATGGTGGCAACATCGCCAGAACTAGCCGAGTATGCACGAGCTTCATTTCACCCTAATCGCCCCTTACTGGAAGTGGTTCACGACTTAATGACGCGCATCTACAAGGATTTTACTTATGACCCAAACTTTACTACTATTGCTACGCCCCTTTCAGACGTGCTGCATTTTCGTCGAGGCGTCTGTCAAGATTTTGCACATTTAGCCATTGCTTGCTTACGAGCTTATGGTATCGCCGCTCGTTATGTCAGTGGTTATGTTGAAACCTTACCAGAACCCGGTAAACAGCGATTAGTAGGGACGGATGCGTCACATGCTTGGTTTTCAGTTTATAGTCCACGCATCGGTTGGTTAGATTTTGATCCTACCAATAATACCGTGCCCTTAGATCAACATATCACTCTAGCTTGGGGACGAGATTATGCCGATGTAACGCCACTTAAAGGTATTGCTTTGGGTGGTGGACAGCACACGCTATCGGTGTCAGTGGATGTCTTGAGGCTGGAATAAAACATGGAGTGTGAGCTTCAGCTATTGCTTTATAAAACAGCTAAAGCTGTTTTACTCCAAACCCGACCATTAACTTTGCAACTAACATTTTAACTATACGGAGTTCTTATGAGTATTATCCATTTTGTAGGCGGAGAAAAAGGCGGAGTGGGTAAATCGGTGCTTGCTCGTTTATTAGCGCAATACATGATTGATCATGAACTGCCGTTTATCGGTTTTGATACCGATAAATCTCATGGCTCCTTACTGCGATTTTATAGCGACTATGCCGCCGCGACTATTATCGATGACTATCAAAGCCTAGATACGATTATCGAAACAGCGAGCGCACAAGCTGAGCAACGCATACTGGTTGATCTAGCAGCCCAAACCCATCAGCCCTTGGCGTGCTGGTTAGATGAATCAGGCGTTTTAGAATTGGCAGAGGAACTGGGCATTACTATCTGCTATTGGAATGTCATGGATTCTGGAAAAGATTGCGTGGATTTATTAGATCATTTACTCAGCCAATTCGGTACGCAACTCAATTATATACTGGTACAAAACCAAGTGCGTGATGATCAATTTACTCTATTAGAACAGTCTGGCGTTAAAGACAGGGCACTGGCTTTCGATGCCAAAGTGATGACCTTAAAACGTCTGCATGCTCCTGTCATGACCAAAGTTGACAGCAACAGTTACAGTTTTTGGGCGGCCAAAAATAAAGATACAGAAAGCCCTAATCCCTTGGGTTTACTGGAAAGACAGCGCATGAAAATATGGTTAAACCATGCTTACAGTGAAATTTCAGCGATCGGTGTTTAAAAACAGTTTCACTGCACTTAACGCAAATTAGACACGATTACCGATGAAATTAAGAGTGAGTTGTCAGCTACGTTTCCAGATAGTAGAGCCCAGCGTATTAATTTTGATACTGCGACCTTATCGAGGCAGTCAGCAATGGATTAATCGTGAAGTTTTTACTATTAAGCCTTTATTAACGCCACTAGAAAGTACCGACAGTTTTGGCAATGCCTGTCAGCGCTTATTAGCACCGACGGGGGATTTATTTATCTATAGCTCAGCCGATGTCATCGTTAACGATTATGTCGAAATCAACCCCAATGCTCACTTTGTAGAAATACAACAACTTCCTAATGAAGTACTGCCTTTTTTATTACCCAGTCGCTATTGCGAATCTGATCGTTTTGGTGATCTTGCCAGAACCATCACTGCCAATGCATTTGCTGGCTACGATCAGGTGCTAGCCATTTCAGACTGGGTTAGACATACCATACATTACGTACCCGGCTGTAGTGAATTTCCGTTGTCTGCCATAGAAATCCATCATCTAGGACAAGGAGTTTGTAGAGACTTAGCGCATGTTGCCATAGCTCTGTGCCGCAGTATTAGCCTACCAGCAAGATTGGTCGTCGGTTATTTACATAAACTGCAACCTATGGACTTACATGCTTGGTTTGAAGCTTATATTGGCGGGCGCTGGTATATTTTTGATCCTACACAAGCAGAACTGCAAGACGGCAGAGTTATTATTGCCTATGGCCGTGATGCGGCGGATGTCTCTATTTTTCATCAATTCGGTTCCGGCTGCCTACTCAGTAACATGGACGTTCGCGTTGATTTACTGGATAATTAACCCCCTTAACACTTTATAATACCTCCCCTTATCATGACTTACTGTATTGCAGCATCTATAAACGAAGGACTCATTCTAGTCTCTGATTCACGAACCAATGCCGGTATTGATAATGTCAGCACTCACGGCAAAATGCACGCGTTTGATACCCACAGCGATCGTAAAATAGTCTTACTCTGCGCCGGCAATCTGGCCACAACGCAGGCCGTTTTAGAGCAATTACACCGAGATAAGCTCAAAAATGCGCCTATCAATTTAAATAATGTAGAAAGCTTATTTGAAGCCGCCGAATATTTAGGCCATGTTAGTGTCGATAAACAAAAACAGCATACCGGTGGTAAAGGACAATCGGCATTTAATGCCTCTGCCAGCTTTATTCTAGCCGGTCAAATCGGTACTGAACCTCATGCCGCTTATATGGTTTATGCAGAAGGCAACAGTATAACTAGCTCAGCTAACACGCCTTTTTTACAAATTGGTGAAAGCAAATACGGCAAACCCATACTCGATAGATTTCTTAAACTAAACACCCCTATTGATGAAGCCGCACGCTGCTGCTTGGTATCTATGGATTCGACCATTCGCAGTAACGCCAGTGTGGGTGCGCCAGTAGAATTACTCATTTATCGTAAAGATAGCTTTAGCCTAGAGGAATATTACTGCTTTGATGATGATAACGACTACCTATTACACCTAAGACGCAGTTGGGAAGCCAAGCTACGTGAAGCCATAGCCGCCTTACCTTTATTGGATAAAACATCAGCACAGCCCATAGCGATGACTTTATAAAAACAGCCAAAAAACGAATGTAAGGCTATGTCTAAAAATAACAAATAAAATCAGCTAGGTCTGATTGTGGTATATCAGGCTTCTTTACTAGATAATAGCGCTATTATACCTTTAACCCAGAGACCCCCCATGAGCAATGTTTTTAGTTTTACCGGCACTATCGGCAGAGATGCTGAAGTCAGATACGCGCCCTCGGGCATGGCCATATTAAATGTGACCGTCGCCAATAATATTGGCTTTGGTGACAAACAACAAACTTTATGGATACGTGTTGCCTTATTTGGCAAACGCGCCGAAGGCTCTTTAAAAGATTACTTGAAAAAAGGCCAACAAGTCTTTGTTTCTGGTGAACTTAGCCAAAATGAATATCGTGCCAATGATGGTACTACCAAAACTAGCTTAGAATTAAATGCCAACATTATAGATTTAGTGGGCAAAAGAAATGAAAGCGCACCCTCTCAACAAAATTATCAAGACACCCAAGTGCGTGAATCTGCTCCAGCCAAAGCTGCCGCTAGCCATGATAACTTTGATGATGCCTATGATGACGATGTCCCTTTCTAACGTGCACCTTAGAAATACAATGTAAAGAATGTAATCAAGCCCATGTTTTATTGGGCTTTTTTGTGCTTATATAACATGCGAAGATGGCGCATTGCAAATAGAAAAATCCAGTCATATCATCAGTTACCGTTCATGGCACTGGATTCGGTCATCCCTGCCGGAGACGTGCTTTGAAACATTTGTGTAAACGATGAGAGCTGTTTGTAGGTTAACGGTAAGCTATATGATTAAAACATTTTTTCAACGGACAACTAAAAGCTCTTTTGCTGATGCCTCTACCGTGCTTAAGCAGTGTTATGATCTACAAGTTGTAAAACAGCAACTACAGTATGATGAAGCACAAGTCGCTGTTTTAAAGCCCTTACAAAGTTTACTAGATAACTTGGTCGCGGTGTTTAATTACCAGCAACGCATAGGTTTTACACAGTACTTATTACCTACTCCAGAACCTTGTCGCAGCTTATATCTATTTGGTGAGGTAGGGCTAGGTAAATCTATGTTGATGGCCTTGTTTTATGAGTCATGTCCCTTTCAACAAAAGCGACGTGTGCATTTTAATGTGTTTATGCTTGAGGTACATACCTTTATTCACGAATGGCATCAGCAGGCAATTGCGGGTAATGTTATGCAGGCTTTAGCCAAGAAAATAAGAGCATCTGTGCTGCTACTGTGTATTGATGAGTTTCATGTCACTGACATAGCCGATGCTATGATATTGGAAAGATTGTTTAGCCATTTATTTAATTCGGGTCTTATTGTGGTCATGACATCTAATCGACATCCTGATGATTTGTATCAGGGCGGTTTACAACGAGCACAATTTCTTATTTTTACTCAGTTGTTATTACGTGTGGCGACGCTTGTAAAACTAGCGGCTAAAAATGATTATCGACAAACATGCTTGCAAGCTTTAGAACCTAGCTATGTTTTTCCCTTGAACAGTGCTGCGGATCACTTTGTGTTACAACACTATCAGCGCTGCACAAATTTTGCACCCTTGCAAACAGGTGTTTTAGAGGTCCTAGGCAGAAAGGTGGTATTAATGGCAATGCATAATGATGTGGTTCTTGCTAGTTTTGATCAGCTCTGCGTGCAGGCTTTAGGTGCCATTGATTACTTGCAGATAGCCAAGCAATTTAACGTCGTTATTTTGAAAGGTATTCCTAAGTTAAGCGCAGATAAACGTAATGAAGCTAAGCGTTTTATGACCTTAATTGATACCCTCTATGAGCATAAGATAAAATTATTCTGCACGGCCGAAGTATCGGTTCAAGATATTTATATCGAAGGTGATGGTGCTTTTGAATTTAGGCGTACCAGCTCAAGGTTGATGGAAATGCAATCTGCCGCTTATTTACATAGTAGATCTTAGATCACTTGCGTAAGCTATAGCTCATCACGTTACATAGCCAATATCACTATGGCATCAATAAAAACAAGCGCTTAATGCCTTACGCTTAGGCTATAATAGCCGCTAATATTAATGTTTAATGCTATTCATCGTTATTCTAAAATAGGTTCGAGGCGCTAAAATTTCCTGTTCTCACTAGAGAGTAAGATCATCTTTAACCCCTAGTCAAATGCTTGGATAGTCTTAGGTGATATAACAAGAGAGAAAATAATATGCATCAACCCTATAAAGTCATGCATGGTAAGCCCTATCCCTCAGGGTCTAAGTTCAATTCTAAAGGTGTTAACTTTTCTATTTTTAGCCGCCACGCCGAGCTGGTGGAGCTTTTGTTGTTTGAAAGCGCAGATTGTGATGAGCCCTTTCAGATCATAGCGTTGCAAGAAGAAGTTAATCGAACTTTTTTTTCTTGGCATGTTTATGTTAGTAAGTTGCCAGCAGGTGTCTGGTACGTTTGGCGTATGGATGGTCCTGGCCTTACCCGTGATTCCGGCTTTCGTTTTGAGAAAGATAAACATTTATTAGACCCTTGGGCGCATGCGGTTAGTCAGAAGCGCTGGAATCGCAAAGCAGCTTGTAAGCCAGGTGACAATAGTCGTACCGCTATGCGCAGTATGGTAACTGATGATAGCTATAACTGGGAAGGTGATGTGCCTTTAGCCGTCCGCAGCGAAAAAACCATCCTTTATGAATTACATGTAGGTGGGTTTACTCGTCATCCTTCTTCAGAAGTCACTCATCCTGGTACTTTTTCGGGCTTGATTGAAAAAATACCTTATTTAGAGCAACTAGGGATTACTCATGTTGAGTTATTACCGGTGATGGCTTTTGATGAGCAGGATGTGCCTAGTAATACCTTTGATCTAGGTCTCAGAAATTATTGGGGTTATAGCACGCATAGTTTTTTTAGTCCCCATCCTAGCTATTGTGTCACCCCTGAACAGGGAACTCATGTTCAAGAATTTCGTGACTTAGTTAAAGCCTTTCATAAGGCCGGTATCGGTGTGATCATGGACGTGGTCTTTAATCATACCTCAGAAGCTGGCGCAGATGGCCCCGTCATTAATTTTAGAGGCATAGGGGGTAAGTCTTTTTACCATCTGGATCCCGATGATAAAAGTATATTGCGAGACTATACCGGTTGTGGTAATACCGTTAATGCTAACCACCCCTTAGTTGCTAGATTTATTATTAGCTGCCTTGAATATTGGGTTAGGGAAATGCATATCGATGGCTTTCGTTTTGATTTGGCCAGTGCTATGGCTAGAGGCGAAAATGGCGAAGTTTTGCAAGATCCACCAGTACTTTGGGGCATAGAATTATCAGAGCAATTAATTAAAACTAAGTTAATTGCCGAAGCATGGGATGCAGCAGGTCTGTATCAAGTGGGTAGTTTTCCTGGCTATCGTTGGGCAGAATGGAATGGCCGTTATCGAGATATCGTTAGGCAATTTGTGCGCGGCGATAAAGGTCTGCTTCCTGAACTAGCGACACGGATTAGTGGTAGTAGCGATCTGTATGAGTATCAAGGACGCTTGCCTATTAACAGTGTTAATTTTGTGACCTGCCATGATGGATTTACTTTATATGATTTATTTAGTTATAACCAAAAACATAACGAAGCGAATGGTGAAGATAACCGAGATGGCTGTAGCAATAATTTAAGTTACAACAGTGGTGTTGAGGGTGATACCGATGATGCGGCTATTGTCGCGCTACGAAGAAAGCAGGCTAAAAATGTGTTTGCCATTTTGTTGCTTAGCCAAGGTGTTCCTATGTTATTAGCAGGAGATGAGCTATTACATAGTCAACAGGGCAATAATAATGGTTATTGTCAAAATAATGAATTAAGTTGGATAGACTGGAATCTTACTCAAAAAAATGCGGATAATTTGCGTTTTGTTCAACTGATGGTTGCTTTACGAAAACGTCATCCTGCTATCATGCGGCGTCGTTTTTTAACCGGTAGAAGTAACGATGCTAAAAGCCGTCCTGATATTGTTTGGCATGGCCTAGAACTTGACCAGCCCTTATGGTCAGATCTAGATGCTAGGTTTTTAGCGTTTACTTTGGCCAGCACTGAACATGGAGAGCCTGATTTGCATATTGTCATGAATATGTCAGATGAAACCGCTACCATTAACTTGCCGCAGATTAAAGCGAGAGCTTGGTGTTTGGCTTTGGATACAACTCTACCATCACCTAGCGACATTATCCCTAGATCAGAGCAAACAGCACTTAAGAACAGCTCTTATCTGGTAGGTGCTAAATCGGTAGTGGTTTTTGAAAATAATCATGTTTAAAGTTATTGGGGGGATTAGCTGTGTAGGATAGATAAGCGCTAGCGCATCTACCCCGTAGGCGTTGTGAACGCTATCCACTCCAATGTCGGTGGAGGTTTGCAACCCCGACCGAAACGTTTAGATTTCGATAACTTCGAAACGTGAGTAACAGGTTATAAACCCCGTTACGCTTTGGTGCTATCAAAATACTCTTTAGTGTCAATGGTGATGCTAAGATTATTAGCATTAAATGTATTCCCTAAAAAATTATAATGGGTACGGTCAGGCAGTAACTCTATGCTTTGATCCCCAAGGTAGCGTATGAATATTGAACAACTAAACACTGACTTTGGTATTGAAGGTCAGCTCAAGTTCGTTAGAGGTCATGGTGATTTGCCCTTTATTGAAATTAAAAATAACAGTGCAACAGCGTTAATTTCAATTTATGCCGCTCAGGTCTTGTCATTCCAACCGATTGACGCTACAGAAGATTTATTGTTTCTCAGTGAACAATCATGCTACGAAGTAGGCAAAGCCATCAGAGGAGGAATTCCTATTTGTTGGCCTTGGTTTGGATCAGACCCACAAGATGTAGAGGGACTAAGTCATGGCTTTGTTCGCAATGACTATTGGACGGTCATCGATGTTTCGGCGCTTAGCCCTTTTGAAACTAAGGTCACTCTAAATTTCACGCCAAGCAATCTGAGTGACACTACTTGGCCTTATGACTATGCCCTGGAGCTACAAATTTCTATCGGTAGCGAACTTAGACTGGAGTTGCTGACGCGTAATTTGGGTGATCAAGCTTTTACCATAACCCAGGCTTTTCATAGCTATTTTAAGGTTGGCAACATAGAGCAGGTGCAGATTTTAGGTCTGGAGGGTGCAGAGTATTTAGATAAATGTGATGAAGACACGCAAAAGTATCAAACTGAATTGTTAATGATTAATGCAGAGGTCGATCGTATTTATAATGGTCTTGAAAAGACCTTGATTATTGATGATACTGCTTTAAAGCGCAGAATTGAGATTCGTTCTAGTAGTCATAAAAGTACGGTAGCTTGGAATCCTTGGTTAATAAGATCAGAGGAATTTGAAGATCTTGCAGCAGACAGTTATCAAACCTTTATGTGTTTAGAAACTGGCAATGTCGGCTCTAATGATATAGAACTTTTACCCTATAGTGAATATCGCTTTAGTAGTCAGTTTAAGATCTTAGGCTACCAATTTAAGGCAGGGTAGTGAGCAGTAAGATAAAGGATTCGCGGGTAGCTTATTTCACCAGCTAAAACCAACTGGCTGGAAGCCGGTGGTTTTAACCTTATGATGGAAACTTAGAGATGATAAGCAATCAGTTTCTTGCACTCAGCTCTCCATAAACAAGGTTCGCTTATATTACAATGATTGTATAAACGACTATTGAAACACGGATCTTGATGCATGATTATTTGAATAGCATGAATCAATTCATCTTCTAAGGTAAAGTTTTCTGCATTTTCAATCCCTAACGATTTTGCAAAACGCTGTAGACCTATAAAAGTTAAACCGCCATCTTCTGAGCAAATATTGAGATAATCACTAATTAACATTTTCATAAATTCCTGTTCGGCAAGCAGCCAGTCATTTAGCGCCGCTCCTGGTTCAAAGTTTCTGCTCATCGCTTTATAATAAGCAGCTTCAAAAATCCATTTGTGCATTGTTAACAATACAGTCGCTTTATGAATAATGTGGATAAAACATTATTTTTCATACTCACTCAATGTGAGTAATTAGTTTTATAGCAGCATCCATATTATTATCCAATAATCACTAAAATAATCATAAATGTAAGCAATCTGAAATCAATTGCTTGACAGCCAGACTACTCTCCATCGGGTATTGTGTCAATAAGCATTTACCAATACCTTCGCCAAAAGTTAGGCCGCCCTGGCGTGAATTCTGCCGATTTCTGCGGCCTCGAAAATTCGGTTGTCGATTAAAAACTCTTCGGCATTTATGCCAAGTGAGTTAATAATCCGGCGCGTATATTTTCTGGC
>CAIVYW010000009.1 GCA_903910205.1 uncultured Methylococcaceae bacterium
AGCTTCCAAGGCAATCTTGGCTTTTTGAGACCCCGTAAAAACCTTTCGTTTGCTTTCGCTCATTTTATGCTTCTCAATTTCAACAGAGTATAGCTTAAACCATTGTCCTGATTTCTGGGTCCACTATATTCTTCATTTTTTAAAAAGTAAATCCATTCATCCAAGGTATCTTTGGCAATGTCGTTAAAGCGATTTATTTTGATCAGGTAATATTCAGGGTAAAGTGCTTCTACGCTGTCTTTTTTAAACAGTTGTTTTTGTTTTTCATTGAGCTCCAGAAGATCATTATTATGTAAACCAACAAAGCGAGTAGTGCCCTTGTAGATATAGTCTGTGCCACTGCCAAGATCAAAATAAAGAATGTTTATTGAGATGACTTTGGTTATACCGGCGTAAGCTTGACTTTCTTCAAGATGCTCTATGGCTGTTTTTGAGACACCATAAAATATGCGCTGCAAGTAGTCATATTCCCTATCATATTGTATTTCTATGATGATTATTTCTTGTTTGTGGTTACGTATTTTTAGATCAATACAGTTAAATTCGTGAACTCTACAGTCCTTGTATCTTTCACTTTCCAGTACACCCAAGATCGTGATGTCTTCTTTAAGCAGTTCACTTAAAAAACCTTCCAAGATGCCAAAGTTGGCTTTGCTACGCAACAAGCGTTTAATGGCCCAGTCAAAGGTGATCAGTTTTCTTTTTTTAACCATCTTAATACTCCCAGAACTCAACTCAATTATGCTGTGAAAGTTAAATGACGATTGAAAACCCCACGTAACTTTTATCGGGTAACTTTTTTATTATTCAACGCTGACAGAGACTGTATAGCCATGCTGTTTTAGCAACGCGTGTTGCTTCGCTTGCGCCAAATCACTCGCCACCATTTCAGCACACATTTCTTGAGCCGTAATCTCTGGCACCCAGCCTAATTTTTGCTTGGCTTTACTGGGATCACCCAACAAAGTTTCCACTTCGGTGGAGCGAAAGTAACGGGGATCAATCTTAACAATAGGCTGATCATTCCAATAACCCACTTCGTCAACACCCTCACCTTCCCAACGTAGTGGCATACCTAGTTCTTCTGAGGTCCATTCTATAAATTGGCGTACGCTATATTGAACACCGGTAGCAATTACAAAATCTTCGGCCTGATCTTGCTGTAACATCATCCATTGCATACGCACGTAATCTTTGGCATGACCCCAATCACGTAGCGCATCAATGTTACCCATGTACAAGCAATCTTCTAAACCTTGGTTGATGTTGGCTAAGCCTCTAGTGATTTTTCGGGTTACAAAGGTTTCGCCACGGCGCGGACTTTCGTGGTTAAACAAGATGCCATTACAGGCATACAGCCCATAAGCCTCACGGTAGTTGACGGTTATCCAGTAGGCATATAGCTTGGCGACGGCATACGGGCTACGCGGGTAAAAGGGAGTGGTCTCTTTTTGCGGCGTTTCTTGTACCAAACCATAGAGCTCGGAGGTGCTGGCTTGGTAAAAACGAGTTTTCTTCTCCAGCCCCAAAATGCGTATGGCTTCTAAAATACGTAGTGTGCCCATACCATCTACATCAGCGGTGTATTCGGGACTCTCAAAACTAACAGCCACATGGCTTTGTGCACCTAGATTGTAGATTTCATCCGGCTGTGTTTCTTGGATAATTCGCGTCAAGTTACTACTATCACTAAGATCACCGTAGTGCAGCTTAAAACTTGCGTTATCTACATGTGGATCTTGGTAGATATGATCAACCCGCTGGGTATTAAATGAGCTAGCACGGCGCTTAATACCGTGGACGATATAGCCTTTTTCTAATAGAAATTCTGCGAGATAAGAACCGTCTTGGCCGGTAATACCAGTAATGAGTGCTACTTTTTGAGTCATGTGTGTATTTTGTGGTTAATTTATCTTAACGTTAGAAAAATCAATAAGTTCTTGGTGTTGCAAAATCTTGGTAAGCCAGGCTCAAACCTTCGATTAAGCTTACTTTAGCTTGCCAGCCTAAGGCATTAAGCCGAGAGCTGTCCATCCACTTACGTGGAGCGCCATCGGGTTTGGTGGCGTCAAAGTCAATTTGGCCTGTGTAGCCTACTGCTTGGGCAATAGCTAGGGCCAAGTCAGCAATAGTCACGTCTGAGCCACTGCCCACGTTAATATGGCTTTGCATAGGTTGCGTGTATTGTTCGTACTCGGTTTTGGGTAACTGCATAACGTGCACACTGGCCGAGGCCATATCATCTACATATAAAAACTCACGTCGAGGCGTACCGCTACCCCAGATGCTTACGCTAGGAGCGTTGCTGGTTTTGGCTTCATGAAAGCGGCGAATTAAGGCTGGAATAACGTGGCTGTTTTCAGGATGATAATTATCGCCTGGGCCATACAAGTTAGTTGGCATCACGCTACGGTAATCCACAGCATATTGACGATTATAACTTTCGCAAAGCTTAATGCCGGCAATTTTGGCAATGGCATAAGGTTCATTAGTGGGCTCTAAGGCGCCTGTCAATAAGGCATCTTCACTCATAGGTTGAGGCGCTAAGCGAGGGTAGATACAACTGGAACCTAAAAACAATAGCTTTTGCACGCCATTACGAAACGCCGCATCAATCACGTTGGCCTGCACCATCAAGTTTTGATAGATAAACTCAGCAGGATAAGTATTATTGGCATGAATGCCACCTACTTTTGCAGCAGCTAAATAAACCTGATCTGGCTTTTCTGTCTCAAAAAAATGTCTAACTGCCTGTTGATCAGTTAAATCGAGTTCGGCATGGGTACGCATAACCAAATTGGTCTGACCTTGGCTTTTAAGTATACGTACGATAGCTGAGCCCACCATACCACGGTGCCCTGCTACATAGATTTTATTGGATTGTGTCATTAGCTATGTGTTATTTATCAGTTCATGCGCTCAAGTTATAAAAGTGCTCCAGCAATCTAAAGCGCAACTTACTTAATCATGATGCTTGGTGAACTTTTTAGTTTTATGTAATGTAGTTCAAAAATTGTGGCATTTTATCATCTTTCTGGGGCGGGAGGGGGTAAACAAAGACACCATTTAAATTTA
>CAIVYW010000010.1 GCA_903910205.1 uncultured Methylococcaceae bacterium
CACATAATCAGGATACCAACCACCATGTCGCATTTGTTTGCCGCAATAACTAGATAAGCGTGGAATTTCATAGCCATTAACCGAGGATTCAACCATAGCTGCTTGAATTTCAGCTTTTAACTCAGGGCTAACTACTTCATCGGCATCAATCGAAAACACCCAATCACCCTGTGCGTGATCCAAGGCACGTTGTTTTTGAATTCCAAAACCTGGCCAATCGGTGACAAACACCTTATCCGTATAACGCCTGCATATTTCAACGGTATTATCTTCACTACCAGAATCCAGCACTATGATTTCATCTGCCCATGACACTGAGTCTAGACATCGGCCTATATGAAAGGCTTCGTTTTTGGTTATAACAATGACACTAAGCATGATTTATTTCGGCATTAAGACCAGTAGATAACGAGGCATAACATAAGGCTATCATCATAAGAAACCAGTGCCCCTCGGCATGATCCATGATCGGGGTATTGAATAGACTGGTAATAATTAAAGTAAGTAACAATCCCTGAGCTACGTACTTTTCTTGATCAGCTAATTTTTTCGATAAAAAGTACTGACTAGCCAGAAAACCTAAATAAATTAATAGTCCTACAACGCCTAATTGAACACTAACCATTAAAAATTCATTATGGGGGTTTTTTGCCATCATTGTTTCAGTACTGGCAATCCGCTCATATTCTTTTGCAAAGCTCCCTGTGCCATGACCGAACAAAGGCTTTTCAGCAATTAATTCCAAAGAATATCGCCAAAACATATAACGCTGCCCCATTGAGGTTTGCGATTGCTCTGGCCCAGGTTTTAAATCAGATTGCATATTAACGACACCTTCATTAAATCGTGTCGCCTTATCTGAATAATTTAAAAACAGTAGCATTAAGATACCAACAACAAAGACTGTCATGACAAGTCCTCGATTAGTAAAGCGTTGCACAGCAAACAATAGTATTAATGAAACAGCAATTAATTGTCCTGTACGTCCTTCAACTATAAAGAACAAGTTATAAGAACAGGCAATAAACAACAGCCAATATAGCTTTTTATAAGCTTTTCCGTCATACGCTTTATGAGCACAGAAAAAACCAAAAAATGAAATAAATATACTGTGAGTAATACGACTTTTAAAAGCAGGATCACCCTGATTATTTAAATTCAAAATACCAAAATGCATTAAATAAGAGATCACCAATATCAGCACTGATGAAATAATAAAGGCATTCCACGCCCAATAGCGAGTGCGCTCCGTACTTAAAAAAGACGTTAACAGTGGAATAAATAGCAACTCCCTGTATTTCGACAGCATAGAAATAGCTTCACCATTAGTCGCAACACCATAACCCAAACCAACAATAAAGCACAGTAACAACAATAGAGAAAAAGCGGCAACTGGATTTTTCTTTAAGGTAACGGGCAACACCATAAATTGGCCGGAAAGCAACCATAACAAGGCTAATAAGCCTGATAGGATAATGGCCAAACTGGTTGAAAAATAAATGGCTACTATAAATAAAGCCGTGCACATCCCACCGACCTTAAGCGCCCAGACGTTAACTTTTTCGAACATTACACTAATCATTGTGATTCATCATAAAAAATTTTCATATAACTTAAGGGTATCATTCATCATGGTGTCAAACGACAAACAACGTTTAGCCAGTTCATAAGCATCGTTTTCAAGTTGTTGTTTAAGTCTAGGATCGTCGAGTATTCTTAAAATAGCCACCGCCATCGCTTCCGCATTTTCAGGGGGAATTACAAGACCATTTTGCTCATCTTTAACCAATTCGGTTAGTCCACCAACATTGGTAACTACAACTGTTTTGCGCGTAGCAAACGCTTGTGGCACAACTCTCGACTGCGCTTCCGTACCAATTGAAGCGACTACAACCAAATCTGCCAAATGCGTAAATGCAGCGATATCTTCCCTATACCCAGTTATAAAAAAATTTCTTTCTAATCCATATTGTTTGATGAGCATTTGCAATTGTTTTTCTAACTTTCTATTGCCAACGCCTTCGCCAATAGTAAAAAACTTAATAGTCTTTTTCTGCTCCAGGATAATACGAGCGGCTTCCAGAAAATAAATTTGCCCTTTATCTTCTCGAATCATACCAACATTAACAACTACATTATCGCTATCAGCAATACTAAATTCTGACTTTAGATAAGCCGAAGCTACA
>CAIVYW010000011.1 GCA_903910205.1 uncultured Methylococcaceae bacterium
ACACGGCGTATCATAAAAAAACATACGTCCAGCTATTATTAGCTGCCTGGCTAAGCTTATAAATGCAGACTGACATTCCATTTCTTCAACTTGATCTACAGGTAAAAACTCTTCTATTTTCATGGCTATCTTTTTTATATTAAATGGTAAAGTAAATATCGGTTATCTTTATTGGGAAAATTAAAACAATGGCGCTTCCACAAAAATGCTTAAGTTATTATATTTTCATTCCTTAACTTTAAATTGCTCCACCTTAAGTAAGTAACCATATTGTAATTTTTTCTGATTTGTTTCTGTAGTGAGGCTTAACTGACAAAACCCATGCGACTAAATTGCTCACCTTTGGCGGTGCATTCTTGCTCCAAAATAGTGAGCATTTGAGTTAACTCAAACGGTCCTTCTTGAAATTTAGCTTGTCGATTAAGTACAGCAAAATCACCTGGAGTCAGCTGAGTAAGACGCTGCATTTGTTGCTTGAGTGCTGAGAGCATTATTTTATCTTCTGGCAATGGCACACCTAAACGCTGACTTTCTTGTGCAAATAAGTTCCATCGTTGCTCTGCTGTTAAATAATCAAACTGTACTTTGAAATCAAAACGGCGCAGTGCAGCCTTATCAATACGCGCCATTAGATTAGTGGTGCAGATAAAAATGCCATCGAACGTTTCCATTTGCGTCAGCAACTCATTGACGCTACTGGCTTCCCAGTTGTACCGACTGGATTGCCTTTCGCTTAAAAAACTATCGGCTTCGTCCAATAGTAAAATAGCAGCATCGCGCTTGGCTATTCTAAACATTTTGGCTATGTTTTTTTCAGTCTCACCAATATATTTATTTAAGATATCGGAGGCACGCTTAATAAGCAGCGGCACACCCAGTTGTTCAGCGAGGTGTTTTGCAAAAGCTGTTTTTCCTGTACCAGAGACACCATAAAAACAGAAACTGCCTTGGGAATTTCTTTTCAAGCCTTTAACTAGATCAGCGAGAGCTATTGAGGTATTGGTAAACTGCAAATCATAACCCGTCACGGGTCGATGTTGCAAAAAGAGGTCTGCTTTACTAAATAACAGACTCTGACGATTGATAATATTTTCTAAAAGCATTTCATCGTTAGATGAACAGTCTGATTGACTGTGTTTAGCAATAGCCACCGCTTTCTGTATTTGTAAGATAGAAATATCCGCACGCTGGGTTAATTTATTCACCCATTCTGAGCTTACAGCTAGACCTTTAGTGGCGTTAACAAGCTCTTTTTGACGCAAGGCTTCAGGCAATAAATTAACTTCTAAGGCATAATCAAAGCGGCGTAAAAAGCTTCTATCAATGTCTGTGGGTTTATTAACAACCCAAATAATAGGTAAGCTATTACTAGTCATTTGTGCTCTTAAAAGCCAAGGATAAATACCTGGTGTTGGACAGTCATCATCTTGAATCACGTTATCTGTATGTTGTGGAAAAATATCATCCGCATCGTCAAACAAAATTAGTTCAGATTTAGCGTGTTGTGACAACCAATATTGAGCCGCTAAACAGGCGGCAAAACGATCTTCTGTTTCCAGTGTGATCTGCTTACTATCCTGTGTGGCGATTTCAATTAATTGAATACCCACACAATGTGCGATTAAACGAGCTAACTCACGCTTTCCTGGCATTGATGTGCCGTAAATTAATAGGTTTACGCCTGTTTTTTTTTGTTGCAAGGCATTATTTAAGTACGGAACTAATACAGAAAAGTCGCTACTGAGTAAGGGATAGTCAGTGACTGTTAAGGTACTTTTTTTACTCGTTTTAAAAAACAATTGCTTTAATTGAACCGTTGAATAGTGGTTTATAAGCATTGGGTATAACAAGGATGGTGGAACTATTAAGCGCGAAAGATCACTATCCTCCTCTGCATCTAACCACCCTGCGCAACATAAAGGACTACTGGGTTTTAAACTATCTTCAATTTCATGTTCCGCTCGTGCCGTCATCAATTGTAGATAATCTCTGATAGAGGTTTCAGTATTAGACGTACAACAATCTGAGATAAATACTTTAAATTGTCGGTTATGCCCCATTAATAGACTAAAAACCAACAGTTCTTGTTCACAAGCTGATAATTTAAATGTTTTTGCCAAACGCTTTACATTACTAAATAATGGGCTATCGAGTGCCATACCTGCTTGTAATACTTGATCTAGTTGAGCAGCTATTTTTTGATAAGTATCATCGATATTGATATCAAGATCAGCGAGACTGACATCACTATCAGTTGCTAAACCTGTTAAGCGACCTAATTTATTCTCATAGAATAAAGCACCTAAAGCCTCTAACGGCAGTTTGTTTTTTAGACCTATTGCGAGCCGAAGTACATAAATGGCTGAGAGTGATTGATAAGGATCAATCTTAGCTGTAATTTTTACCAAGGTACTGGAGGGTGTTTTACATACAAACCCGGGTATTTTATGATGCTGGGTACTGATAGTTGTCATGATAACGACTCCTCAAAAGATTAAGACCTATTCTAATAGCTCAACCCGTCAAATAATGTCGTATAACTATGGATAATAGTCGATAGACGTTGATAAGGTTTATTTTAACAAAGAGGAAATTTGAAAATACGTTAATTGAAAAACTAAGGCAAGCGCAACTGATTGTATTTTTTACTGGCACCGGTGTATCTCAAGAAAGTGGCATTCCTACCTTTCGTGAAGGACCTACCAGCATTTGGCAACACTTTGATCCAGAGGTTTATGCAACCGTACCTGGTTTTGATAATAACCCTAGCAAAGTATGGGAATGGTATTGGAATAGACGTCAGACTTTTAAAGCATTAGAGCCTAATGCGGCTCACCATATCATTGCAGCGTGGCAATAAAATTATACCAGATAGCAGAAGCCAGATTGCGACATAAAATTGGGTTTAGAATTGCACTTAACTAATCAAGATAACTCGTTTATCCAATCGCATAATTCTGAGTGATGGAGTAACTTAATGCCGGTTGCATTAGCTATTTCTTTAGCTGATTTTGTATAGCCAGCATTACTAACCACAGCGCCATAATTTGCACCGTAATAAGGGAGACTAGCGACTACTTCTTGAATTGCTTTATTGCCAACAGGTGACGAATAAAACTTACATTGAATTGCGACTTTTATGCCGTCATTGTCAGCAATAATGTCAGCACCTTGATCGTTTGTTGGGGTCAATCTGGCATCCCATCCAATGTTTGTTAGTTGTTCAGAACACCATACTTCATAATCTATTGGGTCATCACCATAAAAATCATCGTCTTCAGTTTCTGAATCAATAAATTCTATTATTGCTTCTTCGATTATATCAAACAAGGCTAGACGTATTTTAGACTGCTCATTGTACATAGACCCTGGGTTGATTTGTAAAAAAGGGTATCTTTTTTCTATAACATTTTCTATGAAATACTCTAAGTGATCTATCCAGCGTTTACAATCAACGACCCCATAATCATCAAATGTAATTAGTTGTTTTCTTTTTCTAACCAATACCTCTAAATACTTTGGCAAGTAAGAATTAACTACTTCACTTTTATATTCAACAAAATCTTGTTGATAATTTTGTTGGTCTATAATTGCGTTTAGGCAAGGCACAATTTCTTTATCTGTAAGAATATATGTCCGATGAAGTCCTGCGATTTTAAATGTAAGGACAGCGTCGTCTATCCTACCCTCCTTTATTAAGCTTAAACTACCATCTAGTCCACAATACCCCTCACTAGTGAGTGATTTAACTCTTTTATCTCCTATATAAATAAGTATTATTATAATGACAATTAGTGAGCCGGTTATTTCAAATGGGAAGGTAAGAATAAATGAGCCTACAAATGTGAATAATTCAATCATTTTTTATTCTCTAAGGTGAATTCAACTTTGAAACGCAATCATCTGCACATGCCGATTTTTGCAATGTATCAGCAAAAAAACCCGATTAAGGGAGTTTGAAATCTAGCAATGTTACTTCATAGCTTCTTTGCAGTCGCCATGTACGCCGCCATCAAATGCAGTAGCAGAGCAGTAAAATGTTTTTCCTTTACACTTAGCCGTCCAAGATCCTTGAGCTAAACCTCTATCATGATCAATTATTTCCACCTCATTGGGTGAGCAGCCGATCAGCCCAGAGGTCATTTTATAAGCGTTAGTACATCCAACAAGCAATAGGCTTAATAAGGCAATCTTCCACATGGTCTCAATTCTCTAATATCATTGTATAAGTTGTGGTGATAGCACCCGTTATTGTAAGTAATTGCTACTCGCGAGACGGGGGTTATAACCCCGTCTCAATCGTTTGATATTGTCATTATCTTTGAAAGATCACCCAAGAAATAGACCTACTTTTGGTTATATAACGCCGCTTGGGAACGATAAGAAAAGCTTTCACTACTGTTTTGTACCGCCTTAAGTTGGTAGCCAACAAAGCTAAGCAAATAATCTATATGCTGCCCTCATTTAGTCCAACTAAGTACAATAGGCGATAGCTCTTTGCATCAAAATAGTTGTCACCAAACACACTTTAATTTATAGTCACTAAAAATAACTATTTATCACCATTCATACACCTCTATCAGATGCTGACCATAGATCAAATAATTACAGAATTTAATAAAAGCGACAATTACTTTCCAAGGATAGCACTAAAAGATGCTATTGCTCAGCAAGCCGCCATTACTCCAACGCTATTAGATATTATTACGGCTGTTGCCAATGACCCAGAGTCTATTGAGGACTCACCAGCTTTTATCTATAGTCTCTATCTGCTTGCGCAATTTAGAGAAAAAAAAGCTTATCCCATTATTGTGCAATATTTTGGGCAACTTGGACATGAACATGAAGCCTTATATCCATCAGGGGATATTGTCACAGAAAGCTTAAACAGCATTTTGGCTTCTGTTTGTCAGGGTGATCTTAGCTTAATAAAGCCGCTTATTGAAAATCCAGCAGTCAATGAATATGTTCGGGCGGCGGCTTTAACTGCTTTACTTATACTCTACAATACTGATCAGATGTCCCGAGTAGAGTTGATTAACTATACTCAAACGCTACTTGATCATTGCCTTAATCATGATGAAGATCTTTTTTTTGTTGCCTGCTTAGTCATTCTTGCTTGTGATATTCATCCTAAGGAACTCTACGATGCCTTAGCTCAATGTTTTGACCGAGACCTACTTGAAGACAACATTATTCATAGGACATATGTTGATGATTGCATGAAAATGGATATTAAAACAGTCTTAGCGGAATTAAAAGAAAATCATTTATACCAGTTAATTAACAATGTTATTTCTGAATTGGAATGTTGGGCTTGTTTCAAACCTAAAAGAACTACAACTAAAGCGCTTTCCATAAAACATGACGGCAACGTAAAGCCTGGCAGAAATGATCCCTGCCCTTGCGGTAGTGGCAAAAAATATAAGAAATGTTGCATGTAATTATTGACTACTAGACTAGAAACTTAAGGCAGAACAAGCTAATTTAGGAACGAGCACGACACACTTCGGCAACTATGATTTTAAAAATCCCCCCAG
>CAIVYW010000012.1 GCA_903910205.1 uncultured Methylococcaceae bacterium
CTATTGCACTCCAAGTTTTTTTTTGCTTAATTTGATGGTAGTGGGTTAATGTTTATCATCTGTTCTAGTAAACAGCGTTGACCTTATGTCCGTCATTAAATGTCGTTGTGTTGTTTTAGAATGACGTAATCAATTACGTTAAACATTATGCTGAGGATTTATATGCGTATACCAAGCTTTAAACAGTTAGAAGCAGATCAAGAAAGAGAGAGGGGCGTTTTTTATTCATACGCGAGCGCCATGCATCCCAATCCATATTTCTATAAATACTATTGGTGGGTATTTTGGAAATGCAGTCCATTTGAGGGGCATAAGTTTTTAAATAGTCTTGAGACTCGATTAACGACTAAGCAAGCGTATGAGTTGCGTAACAAACTGGCCGCTGAAAACTTAACTTGTTATATCTATAATTCTAGCGAGCCACGCCTGGATCCTAATAATCCTTTTGATCCAGCCGCAGCAAGATGGAAAAACTGTCAGTGGGCGCCGGCTTATGATGATGATAACGATGAGCCGTATAAGGGCTTTAAATAAAGTTGATAGCGGTCGTCTGGGTTTTAAGGTGCTTGGTATTTTGGCTACCAATTTAAGACGGGACACTAGCTTAATCGCTCTTAAGAGCAGGCAAAAGGCGAAGGGTTAAGCCTAGTATCTGCACCTTAATTTGCTAACCTCCAAGACTTAATCTTTCGCCTTGAGCCTTTCGTCTGAGTTGAAGCTGTCCCGCCTTAAGTTGCTAACCGTATTTTTCTAACATGGCTTTAGCTGTTTGAACCATTTTATTGCGTAAATGAAGAGGCTCTTTGACTTCAATGCGTGAACCAAAGCTTAACAACCACCAATAGAGTTGTTCGGTTTCTTTAAGGGTGGCACTGATTTCATAATGATCATGATCTAGTTTTACTATGTTTTGATCTTCGGAGAGTCTTGATTCAGACAAGTGATTGGCGGTAATCATGTCAAAAATGCCTTTAAAACGAATCATGTCGTAAGTTTCTGGCCCCGTTAGATTGAAGCCCATTTGCCCGTCTCGTAAACAATCTTGTAGGGTACAGTTTTCTATTTGTTCAACGGGAGTATTCAGTAACTTAATGTTCTTGATGCGATGTAAGGCAAATTGACGCTTATCCTGTGTGCCTATTTTAGTGGCAATTAAATAATGGCTGCCATTACGTAAGACTAAGCCGATGGGATTTAAAGCATAGTCATAGGTTTGGCTATCATGGCGCGTATAAGTCATGGTAATTTGTTTATCTGATAACAACGCTTGACCGACTAAGTCATTAATCAGTGGATCAACAACAGGGTGTATTAAAGGTTGGGTCGCTTCTACAATGGCAATTTTATCAGGCCATGTACTTAAGGCATTATTTTCAAAGTGTGTTAAAACGTTTGCGGCTTCTGTAAATAAGGGCTCTAAATCATCGATGGTTACTTTGGGTAACAAGCTGACTAGATATTTTTTAACCAGATGTAAAGACAGTGCTTGATTGATGTTTAAGCCTACCAGCTTTAATTCCTTGTAATTTTTACTCCAACTGTAGCGATTAGATTTATCATTTTCAAAGTAAGCATTTGGATTGCGTCGCAAATAATTGGGATAAGGTTCGCAAACCAATTTATCATCAAAAACATTAATCAAATCCGCCATATCTCGTTGTACTTTGCGCGCATCGACTTTAACCCTTTGATTTTCTAATTTAATTTGAATTTTTCCAGCGCTAATAGCTTGAGGATATTGTGGTAGCATTAAAATAATTTGTATTAGTCTATCAATTTGTTCGCTCATTTAATGACCCTGTTATGTTTAAATTTTTTGCTAACAATGATGAAGAATGACTTTAAGCGTCATTC
>CAIVYW010000013.1 GCA_903910205.1 uncultured Methylococcaceae bacterium
ATTTGGCTATGTAAATAAACCATGGTGCGATTTGGATACGCTAATGATTTTTTAAATGGCTGTAGTTTTTCTGCCATGAACTTATACCGGTAGATCAAAGTAGGGTAGCTGATAGCTTTCGTTTTTATCAGTTGACTTAGGTGTCGGGTTACGTTGTATTTATAACCTGCAATAAAAAAGTACTCTCTATGAAATGCGCTTCACTGTCACTGTCGTTCAGCGCATCTCATCATTGTTGGGCCATTAAGTTAAGTTGCAGTAAAACAGCTTCAGCTGTTTTAAAGGGCAATAGCTGAAGCTCAACACTCCATCTATTGTAATCATTCAATGCCACTCTTTGAAGAAGAGTGGGGCTTGAATAATTACAACTAATCTAGGTGATTATTGATAAGCTGCCATTTTATTGAAATTTAAATAACGATAAGAATCTTCTGAACTTGCACTGATTTGCTCGGCATAATGCATGTATTCAGAAAAAGTTGGAATCTTACCCAAAATGGAACACACAGCGGCCAGTTCGGCAGAGGCTAAATAGACGTTGGCTCCATTACCTAGACGATTGGGAAAATTACGCGTCGAAGTAGATACGACTGTTGAATTTTCTGCTACTCGTGCCTGATTACCCATACATAATGAACAGCCAGGTATTTCAGTTCTTGCGCCTACTTTAGTAAAGGTTTCGTAATATCCCTCTTCTGTTAATTGGCTTTGATCCATTTTAGTCGGTGGCGCAACCCATAACCGTGTGGGTAGTCCGCCTTGTTGTTGCTCTAATAGTTTGCCTGCTGCACGAAAATGGCCAATATTAGTCATGCAAGAGCCTAAGAAAACTTCATCTATTTTAGTGCCTGCGACATCAGATAGGGTTTTGACATCATCAGGATCGTTAGGGCAGGCCAATAGCGGTTCTTTGATATCATTCATATTAATTTCAATGATTTCAAAATACTCGGCATCAGCATCGGCTGTTAATAAAACTGGATTGGCCAGCCATTGTTCCATGCTAGTGATACGACGGGTTAGGGTGCGTGCATCGCCATAGCCTTCTTTAATCATCCATTTTAATAGGCTGATGTTAGAGTTAAGGTATTCGCGTATGGGCGCTTCATTTAAGCGTATCGAACAGCCGCCGGCTGAGCGTTCCGCCGAGGCATCTGATAATTCAAAAGCTTGTTCAACTTTTAGATCAGGTAAACCTTCGATTTCGAGTATGCGTCCTGAAAATACGTTCTTCTTGCCTGATTTATCTAAGGTTAATAAACCACGTTGTAGAGCAACATAAGGAATGGCATTGACCATATCTCTTAGAGTGATACCAGGCTGCATTTCGCCAGTAAAACGTACTAAAACGGATTCTGGCATATCCAAGGGCATAACGCCGGTCGCTGCGGCAAAGGCGACTAAACCAGAACCTGCTGGAAAAGAAATGCCTAATGGAAAACGGGTATGTGAATCGCCACCGGTGCCGACGGTATCGGGTAATAACATGCGGTTTAACCATGAATGAATAATGCCATCACCTGGACGTAAGGAAACGCCACCACGATTCATAATAAAATCTGGCAAGGTGTGCTGCATATCAATATCAATAGGCTTAGGGTAGGCTGCTGTATGACAAAAAGATTGTAAAACTAAATCAGCAGAAAAACCTAAGCAGGCTAAGTCTTTGAGTTCATCGCGGGTCATAGGTCCTGTGGTGTCTTGCGAACCGACAGTACTCATGTACGGTTCACAATAAGTATTAGGACGAATCCCTGCTACGCCACAGGCTTTACCAACGATTTTTTGTGCAAGCGTATAGCCTTTGCCGCTATCTTGTAGGTCTACGGCACAAGAAAATACGCTTGAAGCATTAAGACCTAAATATTTTCTAGCACGTTCAGTGAGACCTCTACCAATAATCAGTGGGATACGTCCGCCTGCACGTACTTCATCTAAAAGTACATCAGTTTTTAATGAAAAGTCACAGATGAGTTCTTCACTGTCATGGCGTTTAATAACGCCTTCATAGACATAAATATCGATAATATCGCCCATGGCCAAATGTGATACATCACATTCAAAGGGCAGGGCACCTGAATCTTCCATGGTATTAAAGAAGATAGGGGCGATTTTTCCGCCTATACAAACACCGCCATCGCGTTTGTTGGGAATAAAGGGAATATCATTGCCGATATACCATAGTACAGAGTTAGTGGCAGATTTACGTGATGATCCAGTACCGACTACATCACCGACATAAGCGACTGGAAAGCCCTGTTGTTGTAACTCTTCGATTTGTAGTTCTGCTTTTGTAATGCCGGGTCTGGGCATTTTTAACATGGCTTTGGCATGTAGAGGAATGTCGGGTCTTGACCAAGCATCAGGCGCAGGCGATAAGTCATCAGTATTGGTTTCGCCTGTTACTTTAAAGACGCTGACGGTCATTTTTTCTGGTACAGCGGGTTTACTGGTAAACCATTCTGCGTCAGCCCAAGATTGGATGATTTGTTGCGCATAGCTATTGCCGGCTTGAGCCTTTTCTTGAATATCATGAAAGGCATCAAATATCAGCAAGGTATGAGATAAGCCTTTTACTGCAATAGGCGCTAAGCGAGAGTCATCAAGCAGCGCTATTAATGGCGTTATATTATAACCGCCTAACATAGTGCCTAATAATTCAGCGGCATCTGATGCGGTTAATATCGGTGAGTTTTCAGAGCCATTTGCAATAGCCGATAAAAAGCTGGCTTTAATATAGGCGGCTTCGTCAACGCCAGCTGGAACGCGATTAGCTAACAGGTTTAAAACAAATTCTTCTTCGCCAGCAGGGGGGTGTTTAATTAATTCAACTAAGGCTGCCATTTGCTCTGCGCTTATGGGGTTAGGTACAACACCCTCAATCGCGCGTTCTTCAATGTGTTTTCGGTACTGTTCTAACATGACGAATTCCTTATAATTTATTTAAATTCGGTAGCGCTTAAAATGAACGTGCTTAGTTACTCAGTCATTAGTTTAATGAGTGAGAGGTCATTAAATGATAAACGATGGTGGTTTAAGATAACGGCTAAACAATGTAGTTTTAAAAGAGTTGTTATTAAGGCCGATAACAGAGTGCTTATTAATCTTAGTATTACAAAAACCTGCGACCATAATACCAAAATATAAGCAGGACGTTATAGTAGATTACTATGACGGAGCTGAATTGCGTGGGATATAAGTCACGCTTATTATTTTTTCGATCTTAAGAAAGGTCATGAAATAATGATGCCGAGCATCACAGGCTTACCTGATGATAAAGATGCTTCGCTAGTAACGTCATACCGGCATGGATTGCCGGTATCGCAGTTTACATGGATTTAATGTTTATAAGCCTTCCTTGGTCTTTAGGTTTCGGCAATCCATACGGGAGTGACGAATACCTTAGATGATGAAGCTTTATTCGGATGGTGAGCTTGTGGCATAAGCTTCTACGCGTGCTTTTAGTTTTTGGCCTGCGCGAAAGGTAACAACACGTCTGGCTGATATTGGTATTTCTTCACCTGTTTTAGGATTTCTACCCGGTCTAGAGGTTTTGTCACGCAGTTCAAATTTTCCAAAGCCAGAAATTTTTACCTGATTACCTTGTTCTAATGAGCTTTTAATTTCTTCAAAGAAAAGTTCGACCATATCTTTGGCATCACGTTTGTTTAAGCCGGCTTCCTCAAAAAGTCTTTCTGCAAAATATGCTTTAGTTAATGCCATTAGTTAATCTCTCAGTTTTGCGTTTAATTTTTCGGTCAATAGAGTTAATAGCCTGCTAATGATAGCGTCTATTTCAGAGTCCGTTTGAGTTTGTGTGGTGTTTTGGAATATCAAGCATAATGCAATACTTTTACTGCCGTCTTCTACCCCTTTGCCGCGATAAATATCAAATACCTTAGCGTCTTGTAAGGTTGCTTCTGCGCTATTTATAACGCAATTGATAATATCATTGGCGGCAATATCTTCTTTAACAATCAACGCTAAATCGCGTCGTACAGAAGGATATTTAGATAAAGATTTAAATACTGGTATGCGCTTATTAAGTACCAGATTTTGATCCATTTCAAATAGAAAAACAGGGCAATCAAAGCCTAGTTTTTTTTCTAAAACAGGATGTAGCATACCTAACCAACCAATGGTTTCACCATCGTGTGATAATATTTTCGCTGATTGACCTAAATGCAAGGCAGGTTGAGGGCTGGGGATAAACTGCGCGACACAACCCGTTAAGGAAAATATAGCTTGTACATCGGCTTTGATGTCAAAAAAATCAACTTTACGTGACTTCTCGCCCCATTGCTCACTATAAACATCACCTAGTGCCAAACCGCTCAGCATTTTTTGCTGGTGGGTTGTATCATCGGTTTTGATAAAGCGTAGTCCGGTTTCAAATAATCGAACTCTATTTTGTTGGCGGTTAGTATTGTATAAAGCGGCTTTTAATAAGCCACACCAAAGCGTAGTACGCATTACCGATAATTCAGAAGAAATTGGATTTTTAAGTCGGATAACGTCCATTTCTGGCGCGATGGCTTGCTGAATATCTTCGTCGACAAAGCTATAAGTAATGGCTTCTTGATAGCCTCTATCAACCATTAAATCTTTGATGCGATCTATATCGAGCATAGCTTCTGTGGCAGTGCATAATTCAGAGCGCATTAACAAACTACTGCTCGGTAAATTATTATAACCATAGATGCGGGCTATCTCTTCAATCAAGTCAGCTTCAATGGCGATATCAAAACGAAAACCGGGGGGGCTAATTAACCAACCGTCAGTTTGTGTTTCAATGGCCATACCTAGGCGCTGAAAAATATCAATGACTTGATCATCCGCTAAAGAAATTCCCAGTGTTTTAAGAATGCGTTGCTTTCTTAAAAGAATTGGTAGTCGTGTAGGTAATGTAGCCTTTGTGGTCACTTCGGAAATAGGACCTACACTGCCGCCAGCAATCTCAACAATGAGTTGGCTTGCCCGTTCAATAGCTCGACTTTGTAAGGTCGCATCAACGCCGCGTTCGAAACGATGTGATGAATCAGTATGTAGGCCAAAATCACGCGCTTTACCTGCAATGGCAAGCGGTGCAAAAAATGCACATTCAAGAAAAACTGATTGGGTTTGATCACTAACCGCAGTTTCACTACCACCCATAATACCTGCGAGTGCTAAGACTTGCAGATCATCTGCGATAACCAATGATCCGGTATTTAAGGTAATGACTTGATTATTTAATAAGCTTAGGCTTTCATCTGCTTTAGCCCAGCGTACACTAATGTTGCCAGTTAATTTATCAGCATCAAAGACATGTAAAGGTTGTCCCAATTCTATTAAGACATAATTAGTGACATCAATTAAAGGACCTAGGCTTCTAATGCCAGAACGACGTAGACGCTCTTGCATCCATAAGGGTGTGATTGCGTTAGCATTGATGCCTGTAATAAGACGACCCAAATAACGAGGGCAGGCCGTAGTATCAGCTACAGATACAGCCAAGCTATCTTGATGAGTAACAGGGGTATTAGTGATTTCTGTTGCCGCCCAATTCATTTTATTGAGTATTGCAATTTCACGCGCTAGTCCTTCTGCGCATAGGCAATCAGCTCTGTTAGGCGTTAAATCAACCTCTAAAATGACATCATTCAGAGATAAATAGTCGCGAATATCAACGCCAACCGGCGCATCAGCGGCTAATTCCATTAAGCCATGAGCATCGACGGCCAAACCTAATTCTTTTTCTGAGCAGAGCATACCGAAAGACTCTACGCCTCGTAGTTTGGATTTCTTTATTTTGAAATCACCAGGCAGCACTGCGCCACAGAGAGCCGCAGGTATTTTAAGGCCAATACGAACATTACTAGCACCGCAAACGATTTGCAGCGCTTCGTCTGTGCCTACATTGACTTGGCATACACGAAGGCGATCAGCATCGGGATGTTGCTGCATGGCGATAACTTCACCAATGACTACGCCATTAAATTGAGCGGCAGCAGGTTCTACAGAACCTATTTCTAGGCCGGCCATTGTTAATTGTTCGACCAGTTCGTCTGTATTTATTGCTGGATCAACATACGATCTTAACCAAGCTAAACTAATTTGCATGATTTACATGTTCCTGTGTAACGAAAACTTAATTAAATTGCTCTAAAAATTTAAGATCATTTTCAAAAAATAATCGTAAGTCGTTAATTCCATAGCGTAGCATTGCGAGGCGTTCTACGCCCATGCCGAAGGCAAAGCCGCTGTATTTTTCGCTATCAATATTAACTGATTTAAAAACTGCAGGATGAATCATGCCGCAGCCCATCACTTCTAGCCAGCCGGTTTGACTACAAACACGACAGCCTTTGCCGCTACACATGACGCATTCAATATCGACTTCTGCAGAAGGTTCTGTAAAGGGGAAATAAGACGGCCTAAAGCGTACTTGTATGTCCTTTTCAAAGAAGGCTCTTAGGAATTCGTAAATAACACCTTTCAGATCGGCAAAGCTGACATCAGTATCGACTAGAAAACCCTCTACCTGATGAAACATCGGTGTGTGAGTGATATCTGAATCGCAACGATAAACTCGGCCAGGGGCAATCACTTTTAACGGTGGTTGTTCAGATTCCATAGTTCTGATTTGCACGGGTGAGGTATGCGTTCTTAATACCGTATGGGCATCAAAATAAAAAGTGTCATGCATCGCGCGGGCAGGATGATGTGCGGGAATATTGAGCGCTTCAAAGTTATGATAATCGTCTTCGATTTCAGGTCCTTCAACAACGGTAAAGCCTACACTGGCAAATATTTTTGAAATTCTTCTGAGTGTAGTCGTTACTGGATGTAAGCCGGCCACTGATTGGCCACGACCAGGTAAGGTGACATCAATACTTTCGCTGGCTAGTCTTGCCGCTAATGCAGCCTCTTCCATCCGCTCTTTACAAGCTTCTAGTTGCTGCTGTAGTTGTTCTTTGGCTTGATTAATGATTTGTCCGACGGAGCGTCTTTGCTCGGGGTCAAGGTTGCCTAATTCTTTAAGCTGTAAGGTAAATAATCCTTTTTTACCTAGGTAGTGAACACGAACCTTATCAAGTTGATTAAGGTCACTAACTGTTGCAAGCTCTTTTAATGCCTGCGCGAGAATCTCTTCAAGGATAGCCGACAATGTTCTGCTCGCTTTAGTTTGGGAAGAATAATTTTAAAAGGGGATGCTCAGGCTATTAGTCCTGAGCCACCCGTTACTTGAAAAGTAACGGGTGGATTAGATCCTTTAGTTAAGAAAGACGAGGTCTTGCTTAAGGCTTACTTTGATGAGCGATAGCAATTTCTGCTATTTTTCCAAAGGATTCGATGTCGCGTACTGCGATATCGGCTAAAACTTTACGATCGATTGCAACATTGGCTTTAGTTAAGCCATTGATTAAGCGACTGTAAGAAATGCCATATAAACGCGCTGCTGCATTAATACGGACAATCCATAGTGCGCGGAATTGACGTTTTCTTTGTTTGCGATCGCGGTACGCATATTGACCTGCTTTGATAACCGCTTGTTTGGCTACGCGATAAACTCGACTGCGTGCGCCATAGTAACCTTTGGCTTGTTTTAAAACTTTTTTATGTCTTGCTCTGGCTGTTACGCCGCGTTTAACTCTAGGCATTGCTATTCTCCTTTATTAACTGTACGGCATCATACGTGCAGCCATGCGCACGTCTGAGGGATGAATAGTTGCGGGTGAGCGTAACTGTCTTTTTCTTTTAGTGGATTTCTTAGTCAAAATGTGACGTCGATGTGATTGCCCACATTTAAAACCGCCATTGCCGGTGCGTCTAAAACGCTTAGCGGCTCCACGGTTAGTTTTTATTTTTGGCATTTGTTTGCTCCAGTATATAAAAATAAAAGTCCCTGAGACATAACCTAACAAGGCAAAATGCATGGCCCTGAAAAATTACTTGTAGCGGTATGCTACTGTTTAGCAGTCTATCCTAGTACTGCTTAATGAAGAGTGTCTGTAATACAGAAACTCTTCAGATGAGGCATTGCTCCCAATAGATTACGGCAGCAATTAAGGGCGTATATTCCCTTATTTTTTCTTTTTAGGAGACATAACCATAATCATTTGACGGCCTTCCATTTTTGGAAATTGTTCGACTATAGCGAGCTCTTCTAAATCTTTCTCGATACGTTTTAATAAATCCATACCGATTTCTCTATGCGCCATTTCTCGGCCACGGTAACGAACGGTGATCTTTGTTTTATCACCTTCGTTAAGGAACTTTATTAAGCTACGTAACTTGACTTGGTAATCACCTTCGTCAGTTCCAGGTCGAAATTTAATTTCTTTGACCTGAATCTGTTTTTGTTTCTTTTTGGCAACTTGAAGTTTTTTGTTAAGTTCAAACTGGTATTTGCCGTAGTTCATTATCTTGCAAACGGGAGG
>CAIVYW010000014.1 GCA_903910205.1 uncultured Methylococcaceae bacterium
AGGATTGAGATAATGCGCCCTGTTGATAAAAGCTTGTTTCAGGGCAATAAACAAAGCTACATCCCTTATGGTGATGCAAAAGATGATTTAATCAAAGCCATAGGTGAATTTTGTAGTTACTGTGAAAGACAAGGTAATCGCTCAGCTTTGGCGGTTGAACATATTCAAGATAAAAAGAGCTTTCCAGAACAGGACTCTAACTGGAGTAATTTTTTATTATCGTGTACCAGTTGTAATTCTGTAAAAGCCACAAAAGCCGTGACTGACTGCTTGCTGCCTGATCGGGATAATACCTTTGATGTTTTTATGTATTTGGAAAGTGGCTTTATTCAGACCAAACCTGATCTTGATGATGTTTTGAAAGATCAAGCCCAAGCTCTTATTAATTTAGCTGGCTTAGACAGGATTCCTGGTCGGCAAGGCTATTCTGGAAAAGATACGTTGTGGCTGAATCGTAAAGCAAGCTGGGTGTTAGCAAATCGTTACCTACAAAAATATCAAAATGAAGGCTGTGATACAGAAACAATAATCGATATGGCCTTAAATAATGGATTTTGGTCTATATGGATGCAAGTATTTGCCACATTTCCTGATGTGCAAAAAGAACTGATTAATGCGTTTACAGGGACTCAGAAAAAGTTTTTTCAACAAATACTCAATCTATGAGCAACTTCAACTTCATTAACACAGATTTTCCCGAGCTCTATACCGATGCTATTGAAGCTGAGAAGTTAGTCTTTATTTCTCCGACTTCTACGGCGGTGTTTTGTCGGAGTACCTTTGAAAACGGGGTAAACTGGCTTTATGATCACGATGCTAAATTAGTCCGGCCTTGGCGCTCTGATTTAAGCACCTTGATGCATGAGCCTAGCTTTAGTTTGCTGTTTAATCGAGCTTTGTTTGCAGAACTTAATTTAATTCGTAAAACAGGCAATACAGCGGCGCATGGTACTAAGATTAGCGAACAAGATGCCTTAGCTTGTTTAAAGTATTTATTTCGGTTTTTACGTTTTTTGGCTATTTACTATGGCAAAAAAACACCGGAGTCTCAGGTTTTTGATGAAGCGTTAATCCCTAAGGCTCATGGGCCTGCTACCGGCCAACAACAAGACTTACAAAAGTTAATTGCTGATTTAGAACATAAAAATCTGGCCTTTCGTGAGGCGGAACAAACCCAAAGCCGGTTAGCCAAAGAAAACAGTACGCTGAAAGCCCAGCTTGAACAACAACGTGTTGACATAGCCGCACGTAGGGCCAAGCGCGAAAAATCTGTTGATATGAGTACCGCTATCCCCCTATTAGTCTCTGAAGCTGAAACACGCCGCCGTTATATTGATTTATCGTTAAAAGAATCTGGCTGGAACGTGTTGCGTGAAGGCCGTGAGATGGAATATGAAGTCACTGGCATGCCACTAAGTACCAATCCTAGTGGTTTAGGGTATGTTGATTATGTGTTATGGGGTGATAACGGTTTGCCTTTAGCCGTGGTTGAAGCGAAATGACCTTTATTAATAGTATTATCAGCTACCTATCCAGCAATGGTACGATTGATAAAAAGATGTTATTTGAAGCGCCTTTCACTAATATCCATGATCAAGGCTTGTTCGGGGTGTTTGATGATGCCGTAGCGATTAAGGTAATCAAGCTGATTGACAGTGTTAATCCCGACATTCCGCACCCCTGCTATCCGGAATCAGCATATAAGTGAACATACCGTTCACCAAGCAGGTTAAGCAAATGATGGTGGTGTTTATTGCAATTTAGTACAACTTCCTGCCA
>CAIVYW010000015.1 GCA_903910205.1 uncultured Methylococcaceae bacterium
GGTGTGGACAACATGACATGAGGTACAGGATAGATCAGCCGCCTGATGAGCCCCACCTTGCCAATGCGTGCGCTTAGGGTCTTTTTCATGACAGGATAAACAAGCCACATTCTGATCCTGTGTTTTATTAGGCGTATAAACACCTTTTTTAGCACCAAAAATCACATCAGGCGCATCACTCTTACTCGCCAAATGCTTTACACTCTCGCCATGACAGGATTGACAAGAAGGCGTGCGCGCATCGGCTTTATTACCATGCGCAGTCTGATAAATAGACAAGATAGGTTTAGTTTCATTTTCATCATGACAGCGAGTACATTCAGAATCTCTGTCTATCATTTGTGCGGGTGATTTTGCAGAGGCCGTTACTGCTGGAGGCTTTACGCTTTCAGCATAGGCAGAGGTCATAAGAAAACCACAAAGCATGATAATGTTAATAAATATCGTCATAAAATACTCGACTGAACAGATTTAAGCCTCACGCATAATGCAGCGAGGCAGGATGATTTACAAAAAAAAGGTGTAACAAAGCCACTGAGCCGTCAAAGCACAAGGGCTAACGCATGAAATAAAGAAAATCAAGGCGCTGAAAATGGTGACTTCTGAAATATGGCTACCAACTTAACACGGGACAAGGCACTTGCGTAGGTCGGGTTACGCTGTCGCTAACCCGATCTACATCCTCAGGAAAAATAGATCTATAACCCTAGCTTTAAATCTAACAAACATATTAAGTTTTTCACTTTACGCAAACGCTAGTTATCCATAAACCGACCATAATAAGTCATCCGCTGATATTATTGAGCGAGTATCCAAGCGATTAAATTATTCATTTCTTTAGCATCATCTACTTTCAAAATGGTATGAGCTTCTTCATGGCCATCAGGAAATTTAGCAGGTTCACCTGACGTTAAGTGATGTAATAACTTTTCGGCGGCCTTAGGATCTGCTTTAAATTTAGCCGCACTCTTAACAAATGAAGGCCCATCTTTATCTTTATCAACACCATGACAGCGAAAACAATTGTTTTGTTTAGCCAAGGCTTTTGCCGCATCGGCATCAACTTCTGCCTGAGCAAAAAAGCAATAACTACTCAGCAGTAAGGTAAAAAAAAGCTTTAAACACAATAATTGACCTGATTTCATAACACACCCTGTAGCTCATATTAAATAATCTTATGGTTCGTAGGGTAAGGCAATAACCACACGATTGTCAAATGAATTTATTGTGACAATTCACATGCCCTAAGTGCTAACATTTTTATTTACTGGTAACTATTAAGGCGTTTTTCTGAGAAGATGTGAGCCCTTTAAAGTAGGAACTTTCCAGTCAAGTAAGCAATTGGCTTTGCCTAAAGCCTAAGTTTTTCACAAAAATCACCTAAGTTTAGCCACAAACTAAAAAATGTTTTTTAAACTTGAAGAAAGCTCAGATTCAGTCGTTCATAGGGCGTTTTAAAACATCATCAGAAAGCCAGACGCTTTGCGCGGCCTCGATGCTGGGAAAGAAACCGTTAGCGTTCATAGTTATAGGACAAGCCCTGATAGTTGAAAGATAACGCTTGCACGTCTCAGCAATAAGGCGCGACATTCCAGCATCGCTGCTGAGTTTTTACGCCCTGTTGCTGGATGTTTTTGTAAGATTAGCGCCATGGGCGCGCGCTCTAATTTAGCCAGTAAGGCGCGCCTTTTGAAGGCCACCTGTCAATAAAATACTGGCAAGAACAGTTCGCGATCTTCAAGCATCGATGGCGCAGCGTGTAAACAAAGGCGTGCATGTTCTAGGCAAAGTTGTGAAACTTGCAGGCTAAAGCCCGAGTCTTTCTTGCCTTTCCCCTGATTGTAGGCCAGCAAGGCCATGGACTTTACCCGCCTCCCTAATCCGTTCAGCCTTAAGACAAAGACCTTAAGGAAGCCGCAGATAAGCTGTGGGTTGTTTCCAACAGATGTTAGGGGGCAGGTAAAAACCTTCAGCAGCATCCTTATAACGTCCGCCATTCTCCCTGCGGAGCGCGGGCTTTTGCTAAAAAAAGCCACCACATTACCTGCGACCTTCGGGACTTTACCTAAGAACTTCACGCCTGTGCTTCAAAAGCATAGCGCAAAGGCATTAAACCAAACTCTGCTCTTGTAATAACTTGATTTCATCACGAACGCTGGCGGCTTTTTCAAACTCCAAGTTTTTTGCAAATTGATACATCTCATCTTCTAGTTGTTTGAGTTTTTTGCCCAACTGCTTAGGATTCATGTTTTTATAGTCGGCTGTCGGTTCTGCAGCTTTATTCTGAGCTTTAGCCTTTGGCAGACCTGAGCCCGGAATCGCTACCTGAAGTATATCGGTAATGGATTTTAAAATAGTCGCAGGTTCTATTTGGTGTTCTATATTAAATAGATGCTGTTTTTCACGTCGTCGCTCAGTTTCATCAATGGCTTGTTGCATAGATTTGGTGATTTTATCGCCATACAAAATAGCCTTACCATTGATATTTCTGGCCGCACGACCTATGGTTTGTACTAAGGACACAACCGAACGTAGAAAGCCTTCCTTATCGGCATCTAATATCGCCACTAAAGAAACCTCAGGAATATCTAAGCCTTCACGTAATAAGTTAATACCGACTAAGACATCAAACTGACCTAAGCGTAAATCGCGAATAATCTCGACCCGCTCTACGGTATCAATATCCGAATGCAAATAACGCACTTTCACCCCATGTTCTGACAAATATTCCGTTAAGTCTTCAGACATGCGCTTGGTTAAGGTGGTCACCAAGACCCGCTCTTTAACACTGACACGACAATGAATCTCTGATAACAAATCATCCACTTGCGTCGTTGCAGGGCGCACTTCGACCACCGGATCTAACAAACCCGTCGGTCTTACCACTTGCTCGGCAAAAACACCCGAATGCTCTCGTTCATAAGGACCGGGCGTTGCTGACACATAAATACGCTGTGGTGATTTAGCTTCAAACTCTGCAAAGGTTAAGGGCCGATTATCGAGTGCAGAAGGCAATCTAAAGCCATAGGCAACTAGGGTTTCTTTACGCGAGCGATCACCTTTATACATGGCGCCTATTTGCGGCACCGTGACATGGCTTTCGTCAACGATCACCAAGGCATCATCCGGTAAATAATCAAACATGGTCGGTGGTGACTCCCCTGCCGTTCGACCCGACAAATAACGAGAATAGTTTTCTATGCCTGAGCAATAACCCACCTCTAAGATCATTTCAATATCAAACAAAGTGCGCTGTTCCAAACGCTGAGCTTCTACCAATTTATCTAATGAGCGCAATTGCTTAAGACGCTCTTTAAGCTCTATCTTGATCAGCTCAACAGCGGACAATAATTGTTCCCTAGGCGTTACATAATGACTCTTAGGGTAAACGGTATACCGCGCTAAACGCTGTAAAATCTCACCGGTTAAAGGATCAAATAACGATAAGCGCTCGATCTCATCATCAAATAGCTCGACTCTTAAAGCCTCGCTATCGGATTCAGCAGGAAATATATCAATCACCTCGCCACGCACTCGGTAGGTCGCTCTACGCAATTCCAAATCATTACGGGTGTACTGCATTTCTGCCAAACGACGCAATAGACTACGCTGATTGATCAAATCCCCCTTGACTAGATGCAAGACCATTTGAAAGTAAGATTCTGGCTCGCCCAAACCATAAATGGCTGAAACCGTAGCCACTACAATAGAATCTGGACGCTCAATTAAGGCTTTGGTCGCTGATAAGCGCATTTGTTCGATATGCTCGTTAATCGCGGCATCTTTATCAATAAAAGTATCCGAGGCCGGCACATAAGCTTCTGGCTGATAATAATCATAATAGGAGACAAAATACTCCACGCTATTTTCCGGAAAGAATTCTTTCATTTCTCCGTATAACTGCGCGGCGAGTGTTTTATTGGGCGCCATAATCATGGCGGGGCGCTGCACCTCATTAATGACATTAGCGATGGTAAAGGTCTTACCCGACCCGGTTACCCCTAACAAAGTCTGATGCACTTCGCCATCACTCAAGCCTTCAATGAGTGCTTTAATGGCAGCTGGTTGATCCCCTGCGGGCTTAAATTTACTATAGAGCTTAAATGGTTTCTTCACTTATTTTCTCAATCACGTCAGACTCGTAGGATGGCTAGAACAACATGAAACCCATCACACCATCACACAATGATAGGGTTCGCTATCGCTCTAGCCATCCTACAGAACTCTGCGTCAGCCATTTTTTTAATATCGGGTTATTAGCAAGCCTACACATAGCGTATAATTACCCGCATTTAATCCCAATCTTATCCAGAAGCATATGAGCATCACACTTTCTAATAGAGTACTCGCCGTTAAACCGTCTCCTACCTTGGCCATTACTGCCAGAGCCGCGCAAATGCGTGCAGCTGGCAAAGATATTATCGGCTTAGGTGCAGGTGAACCTGATTTTGATACCCCAGATCATATTAAAGCAGCCGCTGTTAAGGCTATGGATAGCGGTTTTACTAAATATACTGCCGTCGACGGTACTGCCAGTCTAAAAAAAGCCATTATCGCAAAATTTAAGCAAGATAATGGCCTTGATTACCAGCCTAAACAAGTTCTAGTCTCCTGCGGCGGCAAACAAAGCTCTTACAACCTCACTCAAGCCTTATTAAATGCCGGTGATGAAGTCATCATTCCTGCGCCATTCTGGGTATCTTACCCCGATATGGTGTTGTTAGCCGATGGTGTACCGGTTATTGTCGAAACCACACAGGCGCAGCATTTTAAAATGTCACCTGCACAGTTACGTGCCGCTATTACCGACAAAACTCGGTTAATCTTTATTAACAGCCCCTCTAATCCTTCCGGTGTCGCTTATAGCTTAGACGAGCTGAAAGCGCTAGGCGATGTGCTAACAGACTTCCCTCATATCATTATCGCTACCGATGATATGTATGAACATATCCTATGGAATCAAGGCTCGTTTGTTAATATCTTAAACGCACATCCCGAGTTTTATGATCGTACCGTGGTCATGAATGGCGTCTCTAAAGCCTATTCTATGACCGGCTGGCGTATAGGTTATGCCGCAGGTTCTGCAAACTTGATTGAAGCCATGTGTACCATACAATCACAAAGCACCTCTAATCCGACTTCTATCTCACAATATGCTGCCGAAGCTGCTTTGACGGGTGATCAAAGCTTTATCAGCGATATGTGTATAGAATTTAAAAAACGCCATGATTATGTGGTTGCTGAACTGAACAGCATCGAAGGCGTTGAATGCTTAGAAACCGACGGCACTTTTTATGTGTTCCCCAACATAGAAAAACTCATCGCCCGTTTAGACGGCATTAACAACGACTTGGAATTTTCTGATTACTTAATCGAAAAAGCCGGCGTGGCCTTAGTACCAGGCTCCGCGTTTGGCACCGAAGGCCATATCAGAATTTCTATAGCCACCAGCATGGCTAATTTAGAAAATGCCTTAGCGCGGATTAAACAGGCTATTTAATACGGTTTTAACGTCAGCATCCTTTATGTGGAGTGCAATAGCTTCAGCTATTGCACTCTAAAACAGCTGAAGCTGTTTTACTCCAACTACGCTAACGATTTGTTAGCATAACTCAAGCTGCGATAC
>CAIVYW010000016.1 GCA_903910205.1 uncultured Methylococcaceae bacterium
AACTCAGAAAACGATGCTGAGTATTGCAAATTACCACGTGGTGAATTGGAAGCATTGCTAGATCGATTGACAGCTACTGCCTAAATGGACAAAGTCGAGTATAGGTAATATAGCTTATAAGCCTAAGCCTAAGCCTAAGCCTAAGCCTAAGCCTAAGCCTATTATTATAGGTGAAGTATAGTACTCGCTATTGCTTTATACCTAAAGAATTATAATAAAAATATTTTATAAAACAACAATTTAATTGTTGTTTTATAGCTCATGGAATACACCAACTAAGCTGCGCCAGAGCATGCGCTCTTAAGCTCCGCTCTCATCGTTATACATAACTTTTTCAGCGCTAGCCTTGTCCAATGACTGTTGTTTTGAAATACCGTAGGGACAAGTCGCGACCCGTCCCGTGTGCCCAATAAACGCCTTGGATAGCCGAAATTCAGCGATAGCTTAGGCTAGCCTTGTTCACGGTTAGCTATTTGATAACGTAACTTATACGCGTCAACTTGATCTGAAAGACCACTATTTGCATGCGCTAATGCCTCCAGATCAGTTGCTAATACGCGCTTAAGATCGAGTTGCTGGGCAGCACTTAATTCAGGTGCTTTTTGTACAGCATTCTCGGCTCTCACCGTATCACCTTGTAAATAAAAACTCACTGATAAGCCATAGTAGGCATAGGCTATTTTCTGATTTAGCGCATTAAAACTAATGACTTTTTTAGACCCCACATCAAAATACCAAGGTTCTTGATTTTCAGGCTTATTCATTAGCCCTTCATTTTCAAGTAAAGCTAACGCTTGCTTTTGATAGCTTAATGCCTGACTTAAATAGTCAAGCCGCCAGTAAATCATAGCGCTTTCAAGTGCAGAAAGTGGATAGCCTTGGTTTTTTCCATATTCTTTAATAGCCGCTTCGTAACGCTTTTGTTTAAAGTATAGCGTACCCAATTTATTTCGGTATTTAGTGATAGGGGCACTATCAATGGCTTTAAGCAACTCAACAGCCGTGACTTCTAAAAGACCTTGCTGCTCATAAAGATCCGCTAACTTAAAATGCGCTTCAGCCAATTTTGGATTTAAAGCAATGGCTCGATCATAATAAGGTATGGCGCTATCAGGCTGCTGATTTGCTGCATAATACTCACCCATAAAAAAATTAACATAAGCATCATTAGGATCTTTTTGATAAAAGACATCAAGATCGGTCTTAAAGGTCGGTATTAATAGCGACTGTCCAAGCTGTGCTATTTTTAAGCCCCATTCAGCCTCGTTGTTTTTACTATTACCCTTAAATTCTGCCGCAAAGATTCGCGCAGCCTCAGCATAATGACCAATATTTAAGGCGTTATCGCCTTCAACGATAGACTGTTCAACGACTACTTTAGGTTTTTTAGACACATCATAAAGATGGGTAAGACGCCCCCCTACCACGGCTACTATAATAAAAATAACCATATAACTCATTCTTCGAATATTTTCGTTAACTAACCATCGACCTGTTTTATATAAAAAACTCATAGATTAATCCTAGTTAAAAACCATACATCCTGACCCTTAATGATTAAGGCGCAGCTTAATGCGCTAGCCTTTGCAAACAATAAATTCTTCATATAATTCGCCTCATCGCTTTCTTTAAACTTTGGCTACCAACTTAAGGCGGAACAGTGTAAATAGTAAATAGTACATCGTTCCCACGCTCTGCGTGGGAATGCATCCTGCATCGCTTCAGCGATGCGTGACGCAGAGCGTCACTAGCTGCATTCTCAAGCCGGAGCGTGGGAACGATAAGAAAGCTTTCACTACTATTTTGTCCCGTCTTAAGTTGGTAGTCTAAACTTTGACTTTGTTCTAGGTAACTCGCAAAAAATAAAATACCCCCCAATAGGATGTGCTGAACGCTAGTGAAGCGCATCGCTCTATTACAAATGATGCGCTTCACTGCCGTTCAG
>CAIVYW010000017.1 GCA_903910205.1 uncultured Methylococcaceae bacterium
ATCTTTTAAACTATGTTTTTTAGTTAAAAATAACCGTCGGATAGACGGGGCTAGTCTGTGAAGTGAACGGTGCAGTAATGCCGTCAGCAGCAGAAACCAGTGAGCAGTAGCGATACCTACTCACTCTTAGGAAACTAGGAATCCCCTTCCTTCAGGTAGGGGAGGATGTCAACTCGTATAAATTAGGTTAATCGGCTATTGATGCCTTCTGAAAAAAAATAGCTAAAAACCTTAACGTCTTCGTACAACCTGATAGGGACGTGAGACGTAGCCCAGCGGTACACTCCAGACATGCACTAAGCGACTGAATGGAAATATTAAAAATAGAGTTTGCCCCAGAAATAAATGTAATTTGAAGATAATGCCAATCTCGCCGAGTTGCTCCGCCGCACCACTCCTAAAGGTCACGATGCGTTGCGCCCATTCCGACAGCAACAACATGTTCGCGCCATCATAATGATAAATGGAAATGGGCAAGGTCATCAGTCCCAACGCCAGCTGTACGCCGATTAACAACAGAATAAAAATATCCATACGGCTACTGGTGGCACGAATTCGGGGATCGTTTAAACGGCGACGAATCAGAATCAGAATCCCTCTTAAACATACGCTACCGAAAACGCCGCCCGCGACGACAGCCAGCAGTTGTTTCGCCGATGTTGAAAGACCCAAAGCATGATAAACCGCAGGTGGCGTCAACAAGCCGACAAAATGCCCGACAAACAATAACAAAATGCCGATATGAAACAAATTACTACCCAATCGTAATTCTTTGGCGCGTAAAAACTGGCTAGAGCCTGTGCGCCAAGTGTATTGGTCGCGATCATAACGCGCTATGCTGCCGATTATAAATACGCTGATCGCTATATAGGGGTAATAACCAAATAATAAGGTATTAAGATAATTCACGATAGACTCCTTAAAGAGAACGATGTTGCGCTTTTAAATACTGATCGCGCGGCGTGATAGTTATTGGACTGACGGTCGCTGTTTGGCTGTTACACGCGTCTTTTGCGCCCATAAAACTGACGGCTTCTTCTTCCCAGATTTCATCCATGTTGACTAAAGTTTCGTCTTCGCCTTCGGTAGCCGCTAGATGTAAGATGTCTGCTAGTGCTTCAGGTTCGCCTGCAAACCCCGCTAATGCCTCAAAAATAGCGTTAAATGGACTGCTACGTTCTGTGAGTCTTGCGCCTAACAAACTTAATACCGGCATAGCATCGTGTAATAATTGCACCGCTTCGGTTTGTTCTTGTTGCGAAAGAAACTCCAAAAATAAGGGAATGTAATCGGGCAATTCCTGCGTGGAGAGCTCAAAGCCGTGGGCTTCGTACATCTGTAACAAATTAACCATCGCTTGGCCGCGATCGCGAGATTCGCCGTGTACATGTTCAAAAATATGCAAAGACAAAAATCGTCCTCGATCAAATAAGGCGACATAAGCTTCTTGTACATCGAGCAGATCGACGCCGCGATAAGTGTCAATTAGTGCTAGTACTGATTTTTTATGGGCTGCCAATAATAGCTGTTCTTGCTCAATAACAGTTGTCATCTCATCGAGTGCCGCTAACATTTCGGCTTCTGGATAGCTTAATAATAAGGATAAAACTTTTAGAGTACGCATCATGTATCCTTATTTTACCGATTCCACTTTAATAGGAATTTTGATGGGAATGCCATTGCCACGTTGTGGCGTTGTGTTGCCACCAAATAGATTGGTGTCACTATTGCCAGAAGAACAGCCGCTACCAAAACTAAAGCCACAGCCGCCTTGCTCACCATAAGCATCAAAAGTAGAGCTGGCGTATTCGCGGTGACTGCTTGGAATGACAAAGCGATCTTCGTAATTGGCAATCGCCATAGTGTGATACATGTCTTCAACTTGCAGCTGAGTCAAAGCTACGCGATCCAATACCGTGGTATTAATGACACCCTCAACGGTTTTACTGCGCATATAAGCGCGCATCGCCAGCATACGTTCTAAGCCTAAGACTACGGGCTCTTCTTTGCCAGCGGTGAGTAAATTGGCTAGATATTGCACAGGAATACGTAAAGAACGCACGTCAGGTATGTCGCCATCCATACCAATTTGATCATGTTCCGCCGCTGATTGGATAGGCGATAGCGGTGGTACGTACCAGACCATTGGCAGGGTGCGAAATTCAGGATGCAACGGGAAGGCCACTTTCCAATCTATGGCCATTTTATAAACCGGTGATGCTTGGGCGGCGGTTAACCAAGATTCTGGAATGCCTTCGGCGCGCGCTTGAGCGAGCACCTGTTCGTCAAAGGGGTCGAGAAATACATCCAGCTGTTGCTGATATAAATCCTGCTCGTTTTCGCAACTAGCTGCTGCCTCAATACGATCAGCGTCATACAGCAATACGCCTAAATAACGAATGCGCCCAACGCAGGTTTCTGAGCACACGGTAGGCTCACCGGCTTCGATGCGCGGGTAACAGAAAGTGCATTTTTCTGACTTTCCGGTTTCCCAGTTGTAATAGATTTTTTTATAAGGACAGGCGGAAACGCACATGCGCCAGCCGCGACATTTGTCTTGATCAATCAAGACAATGCCATCTTCTTCACGCTTGTAAATCGAACCGCTAGGGCAGGCCGCCACACAGGTAGGATTTAAACAGTGTTCGCACAAACGGGGCAAATACATCATGAAGGTGTTTTCAAATTCACCGTACATGTCTTTTTGGATGTTATCAAAATTGGTATCACGAGAACGAGATGAAAACTCAGTACCTAGAATCTCCTCCCAATTCGGGCCGCCTTCAATTTTTTCCATGCGCTTGCCAGTAATCACCGAATAGGGTCGTGCCGTCGGTGGATTTTTCGATTCTTTACTGGTATGTAAATGCTGGTAATCAAAATCAT
>CAIVYW010000018.1 GCA_903910205.1 uncultured Methylococcaceae bacterium
ATAGATAAATCTAACCGCCTAAAAGGCGGTGGTTTTAACCTTAAAACGGACAAATAAAACTTGACAGACTTAAAAATAAACCTATAATGAGCAAATAAAGTCTTTTTGCAAAAGCAAGTTGTTGTGTACGAGTCGAGAAAACCAACAAAGCCTTAAGGGGTAGAAAAAAAACTCGTAAGGCGGATTCGCGCTAGCAATCCGCCCTTTTCGAAGCTTGTATTTGATGCCCTGCTATGAACCAGCCCAGCAAGTCATCTATCGGGCTCTATTATGGAAACAAAGCAACAACCTTCGGCATAGGCGGTTTGCTGGCACGAAACCGCCCTACAACTCTTGGCCTATACCAAAATCGATTACCTAAAATAGAGGCGTTTATTATGCGTATTTTACTCATTACATCGGCATTTTCCGGATTAACACAACGTTTTTATACCGAACTTGACGATGCGGGCTATCAAGTTTCTGTTGAATTACATTCAGGTGACATGACCCGATTAGTCGAAGGTGTCTCGTTATTCAAACCCGATTTAATACTGTGTCCATTTTTAACTAAATATCTTCCTAAAGAAATTTATCAAAACTATAAATGCCTGATCGTTCACCCCGGAATTAAAGGCGACAGAGGGCCGTCTTCTCTGGATTGGGCTATTCAAAATAATGAACCTGAATGGGGCGTTTCATTACTAGAGGCGGCCGAAGACATGGATGCCGGAGCTATTTGGGCGCATAAAACATTTCCTATGCGGCAAGCGACCAAAAGCAGTCTGTTTTACCGGGAAGTGACGCAAGCTGCGGTTGATTGTTTGTGGGAGGCTTTAAGCTATTTTGATGCGCCGTCCTTTAAGCCTGAAAGGCAGGATTACAGTAGACCCGATTATAAAGGCCAAACGCTACCTTCAATCAAGCAACAAGATCGCATGATTAACTGGAAAACTCATAAGACTGATGAAATTTTAAGGCGCATTAACGCCGCAGATGGCAGTCCTGGTGTGCTGGATGAGATATATGGCAAACCCGTTTTTATGTTTAATGCCCATAAAGAAAATCATTTAACGGGTAAAGCCGGAGAAATGATAGCCACTGCAAATCATGCCGTTTGCCGGGCAACAGTCGATGGGGCGATTTGGATTGGACATTTAAAACCGAAATTGGAATCTGGGAAAGGCATAAAATTACCTGCTACTTTTGTGTTAAAAGACCTCTTGCCCAAGAGGCCAACTTCAACTTTAAAAAGTTTGTTGGCTAAATCGTTTAAAGTCATAGAAATTGACTATACCTTACCGGGACGGCAGTTGCCCTGTCAGGAAGTCTGGTATGAACAAGCGGCTAATATTGCCTATCTGTATTTCTCTTTTCATAATGGCGGCATGAGTACGGAGCAATGTCGACTGCTGCTAAGGGTCTATCGACATGTTGCCATGTTACCGGTACAGGCAATAGTATTGATGGGCGGCGAAGAAAGTTGGTCGAACGGCATACACCTTAATCACATTGAGATCGCAACAAGTCCTGCTGATGAATCTTGGCTTAATATTAATGCGATTGATGATCTTATTTATCAAATCATCACCACCCTAGATAAAATTACTATTTCTGCCGTTGCAGGCAATGCCGGTGCAGGTGGCGCAATGATGGCATTAGCTGCTGATAAGGTCTTTGCTAGAGAAGGCGTTATTTTTAACCCACATTATAAAAATATGGGTGAGCTATATGGCTCAGAGTACTGGACTTATTTATTGCCCAAACGCGTTGGTCAGGAAATGGCGACTTCTTTAACGGAACAACGCTTGCCTATTAGTACCAAAAAAGCATGGCGCATAGGTTTTATCGATAAAGTGCTGGATAAAAATCATGCTATTTTTAGCGCTCAGGTTAAACATCTGGTTACTACACTCATTGCTGATAACGAGTTACTGCAAAAACATTTAAATGAAAAAGCTAAGACCCGTTGTTATGACGAATACTTAAAAGCATTAGCGAGTTACCGGACATTTGAATTAACGCAAATGTATACCAACTTCTATGGCAAGGACCATTACCATAGCGCAAGACAAGATTTTGTTTATAAAATAAGCAAAGATACAAGCACACCTGAAAACATTGCCATACATCGTCAAAAAGAAGGCATGGCCAGAACATTATCATTGGGAAGTATGTATCACTTTGTCTGGCAAGATTTTTATCAATTGAGCGATGCCTTAATCGACAAACAGCATCAAGAAGTCTTTATCTTAGCGAATCAATTGGTTTCTTCTGTTAATAGGGAAGGATTATCTAAAAATATGCAATTGCTCTATCAGCATGTTAAAGAGCATTTTGATGAGGAAGAAGAGTTGCTGAAACAGTCAGGCTTTCAAAGTAATAAAGGCCATGTGTCCGAACATCAGGCCATGTTGAAAAAATTGAATGAAATAAATCATAAAATAAGCCATGATGACTGGAAAAAGAATGATATTCAGGAATTTATGGATAAATGGGGTAAGCATATAATCAATTCTGATATGACACTTAATACGTATCTACTTTAAATCCTAGGGTAACCACCAAAAACAACAGAAAAATATTGACATAACCCAATAAAAGACACATTCTTTGCACACTTTGAAAATTCAAAACTTACCG
>CAIVYW010000019.1 GCA_903910205.1 uncultured Methylococcaceae bacterium
GCTGGGAGAGAGCAATGCGGCATTAAGCGCGATAGGCGATTGTTTGAAAGGAATATTCATCGGTTAGTAATTATTTTAGCGTAGGTGACTATTCTATCATTATTGGCTGGATTATAGGACAGCCTCCTAGACGGACTTGCAAGGCGTTAAGTCAGTCTTTAGGCTTCACATCATACACTGCCCGACTATTTACTCTTTAGGTAAATGAATAAGTTTTAAACCTGGCGGTAACGCTTCACCAAAAATAAGTTGCTCTTCTTTTTCATCGAGTTGTTTAACTTGTTCAAGCATCTCTATCCATGAGGCGGGTGCTTTACTAAGTTTGAGTTTAGCGATGATCTGTAGGCGCAGTTCATCATCAATATCACGGGTTCTATCACCACTGAGACGAGAAATTAACGTAGCGGCGAATCCTGCTTGGGGTGTTTTTTTCCAATCGACAGCGAGTATTTGAGTTAACCAGTCTGCGACTTTGTCGGGAGGGATGACATTATGGCTGCTACCATGAAAAGGTTGTCTGGCTCCAATGCGCCCAACAGCCCACCACGTTTGGCTAGATTCACTTGCTTTTTGTAAACGTTTTAATAGCCATTCGCCTAGTTGAATTTTTTTATCGATAGGTAAGCGTTCTAAAACACCGGCAAGTCGCACCATGTCATCATAACCACGAGTTTTAATAAGTTTGGCGACACTGGCTTGTCTGGCGGCAGCAGGGTTAATGAACTTAGCGATATCGGCAAATAATTGTTCTTGTGCCGTGCCTGTTAAGCCGCCAGCAATGCGTCGCCAGAGCGTCCACCATTCTGTCCAGTTTTGGGTATCATTAACAAACTGTATGTTTTGTTGATAGGTTTTCCAAAGCTGTTCTACACGCCAGTCATCCAAGGGATAGCCAAAGCCCGGGCGCAAACAAAATCCTGCTAAACTTAACCAGACGCGTTCGTGGCTTTCTGAGCGCCTGCGATATTTTGAGCCCTCTAATAAGCTGGAAAATAGTCCTCTAAGTAAGGGTGTATCCCATTCTGTGCGAGCACAGCCTAGTTGTTTTTCTAAATCAGCTCGAAGATTTTTGACGGCTTTGGGAGCGATGTCTTTGGATTTGGAACCGAAAATACTTTGTATCTGGGTAATGGCAGCATCAAATTGGGGCGGTAAACTCGTGTCTTGAGGCAACCGTGCGCGATTTTGCTTACGAATTTGGAATTCTACATCCCAACGTTGTTCGTTATTATTAAGCGCAACACATTGTATTTTAAGGGTGCCGACTTCTGTTTGGGTGACTGCTAATTGCACAATCACCTCTGTATTTTGTGTATTGCTATCGCCTTCAAAGGCTACGGCCAGTGGTGGTAGTGAGTGAAATAAATCGCTGATGTCAGTAACATCGCCGGCTGTAAAGACAGCATCAGTACTAATTGAGGCAAGATGAAAGCGGACAGGGATACCTAAGCGTAAAGCAAAGTGCCGATCTTTTAAGATGACTTCTTCGCCCTCTTCACTGCCTTTGGGTAATATACAAATACCTTGTTGAACGCTACTATGGTCGGTATCAATGATTAGAAAATAGCTGCGTGCGCTACCTCCACCGATTTTAAGTTGTTTATCACGGCGAGCCATCGCATAACTAACGGCACCGAAAGCGACCGCGAGTTCAGGGTATTTGTTTTCCAGTAAAACCGGTGGTTTTGTACTCCAGGAACTCAGTAATTGTATAAGGCGTTGGGTAATAGGTTGGCTACGAAATACGCCACCATTAAGTAGCAGAGCATCGGGCACTCTACCTTCGCCTTTTAAGGCTTCATGAGCCGCTGCGGCATGATGTTTTAAGAATGCAGCGATATGCTTACTAATCGCAGGTTCCGCCGCATAGGGCAGGCCAAATTCAACGATGCCACTGCGTTTTTTGTCGGGCAGATCATCCAATGCTGATAAAGGAAAAAAACCATCTAAGGCAATGCTTCTGACTTCGTCTTTAGTTAATATGACTGAGCGTGAGCGGCCTATCAACTTGGAGCCTCCGCCAAGTAACGTTACGGTTATTTGTTCTGGGGCATCTTCAGCTAATAATCGTTCTTTAGCGCAGCGACATTGTTCTAATAGTTGTGATAAATCGGCGGCTGATAAGCGTTGTTCACCATTAATCAAGCGCTGTTCGGCTAAATGCGCTAAGGCTAAGTCAATATTGTCTCCGCCCAGCATTAAATGATCGCCAACACCAATGCGCGTTAGTTTGGGTTCATGTACACCGGGTTCTATTTTAATCAATGTCAAATCAGTGGTGCCGCCTCCTACATCGCAAACCAGTAATAAATGTACGTTGGCTAAGGCTTCATTAATAGTATTGCTATTGCGCTTTAGCCAGTCATAACACACAGCTTGCGGCTCTTCTAATAAGCGGACTTGTTTGAGTCCGGCCATACGAGCCGCTTCCAGCGTTAATGATCTAGCCGATTCGTCAAAAGAAGCTGGTACAGTAATGACTAATGTTTGTTGCTCTAAGGGCGCGTCTGGAAATTGATGCCCCCAAACGGTGCGGATATGTGCTAAATAACTAGCGCTAGCGGCAATAGGTGATACTTTGCTAACATCATCTTCGCTGCCCCAAGGCAAAATATCGGCACTGTGGTCAATAGACGGATGTGATAACCAACTTTTAGCGCTAGTCACAAAGCGACCTTTACTTTTCGCACCTAATAGACGTGCCGCTAGTCCAATGATAGGTGTATCACCGACTATTTCAGTGTCTTGATGGTAGCTAGGGAACGCTACATCAGCTGCTGATAGTTCACCGGGGGCTGGATGGTAGCGTACTGAGGGTAGTAAAGGTTGGGCAGCGACTTCACCTAGCGCGATCAGTTGTTCAATATGAAATAAATGTATCTCAGTTGCTGATTTTTCAGTGCTGGCATAAGCGACTACAGTGTGGGTGGTGCCTAAGTCGATACCGACTAAATAGTGAGGAGCTTGATTTTTCACGATATAGAATTATGTTTAAGTCATTAGGTTGATATAGCCAAAGCGTATAACCTTGACGCATTAAAGCGACACTGTCGAATACCCTTATCGCTACGTCGATACTGGCTATAATCTCAAAACCACAGGCATTGGTAAAGCTCACTGTTGCTTAGTAACTGACTTTAGTAGAAAAATCGAACAGCAAAGTGGGTTTACTTTGCAATATAGGGCGATATTAGATGATGCTTTTAACGTTCAAAAAAGACTTAAGTAAACTATTACGTTAGAATAGAAAAAATTAATAAATAATCCGCTCTGGCGGCGTCTCATTCTCAACCGAATGTTTTCTGAGGAAGTTGTATGCGTAAGAAATTTATTACCTATATTGGAGCTACTGCACTGCTCTTGGTACATGTGGCAAGTCAAGCGGCTAGTGATTTGCCTCCTTCAATCAAGGTTGATACTGGGCCAGTCGAGGAGGTTTGTTCTGAATTTACTGACCCCGCTTGGCGTAAAGCACAATCAATTGATGGGGTAGCTATACAAGAATCTAAGCTTTGTAACCCTGACAATCCAGCGGATATCGCAGCTTTTGTTAAAGGCACTAATGGTATTTCTATGGATACCTTAATGCAAACGCAACTAGCAGCCGATGCGATAACGGTATCAGACGATGTCGATGGTGATGGCGATCCAGATAAAATTGTTATTAAGCTAGAAGTCGTGGAGCTTAATGGTCATACGCCTGATATGAAAGATCCGACCACTACCTTTGATATTGCTCCAGGTATACAGCCGACTTTTTGGGTGTATGCGCCTAAAACGCGTGATATGTCGACTAAAAGCTTATATGAGTTGGAAGCCAATCCCTTGTTACGAGTACCGTCTCCGGTTATTCGGGTTGAACAAGATGATGTGGTTTGGATAATTTTAGAAAACACGCATTATTTACCACACTCTATTCATCTACACGGCATAGATCATCCTTTTATGGATCATAGCGGTACGGGTAACGATGGTGTTGCGCAAACTAGCAACATGGATACTATGCCTGGCCAAAGTAAAACCTATGTGATTAAGCCTAGGCAACCTGGCACCATGTATTATCATTGCCATGTACAGCCGCATACTCACATTCCTATGGGCTTGCAGGGTATTTTTGTGGTTGAAGAAAATCGTCCTAATAACTGGGTGCAAACCTTGAACGTAGGTGCCGGTCAAGTTCGTCATCCATCTGTGGCGGTGCTTGAAAAATACGCCCGTGAATATGATTTGCATTACCAATCAGCGGATAAAGAATTACATGAGCTGGTTGCACGATCAGCCAATGATCCGCGCTTGGTTGCCAAGCACATGAATACCGAATATGACACGACCGATGCCACGGATGATTATTTCATGCTTAATGGTCGATCATTTCCTTATACGTTAAGGGAATCGTTGATACACATGGAAGAGAATCAACAAGTTAAGCTGCGGGTTTTAAATGGTCATACTGAATCATTGGCTATGCACATACATGGTCATAAACCGACTGTTACTCATTATGATGGTGTGGATAACGGCCCTGGTTCTTATATACAACGTGATGTTCATGGCATGGTACCTGCGCAACGACTAGATCTGTCATTAAGCGGCGTGGATGATGGTTTAAATAGTTTTGGTCAAGGTATCTGGATGTTTCATGATCACGTTGAAAAATCATTTACCACCGATGGTCATGGTGAAGGCGGCGATATTAGTCTAGTGGTTTACAAAGGTTTTGTAGATGACCGAGGTATTCCTACGGCACACGGAATGAGTTTGGCGCCGTATTTTTCTAAATCTTTATGGCAGGGTAAATACCCCATTTGGCAAGATTATGATGCGTGGGGTAGCTTAGGCTTACCTGATTTAAAAGCTGAATTTAAGCCGTCTAAAGTTGCTGTGCAAATCGCACCTGTTAAGGCTTCAGAAGCGGCTCTTGCCGCTTCGCAACAAGGCCCATCGGCATTTTCTCGCTTATTCGATGGTTTACTATTAGGTTTGTTGGGCTATGCGATTGTTGTTAAACGTAAGCCATTGTTGGACTTTGCAATGAAGTTAGTTGATCTTGCGCGTAGCAAGGTGCTTAAGAAATAATTCTAAACTAAACAACCACCAGCTAAAGCTGGTGGGTTAAATCTATCGACTAAAGTCGGGATACGGGTCGCAAGACCCGTCTATGTTTCTGTCCTAAGATCATCATCGCCCTTAAGTTCAATGTGCTGTTCCAGATAATCCTTAA
>CAIVYW010000020.1 GCA_903910205.1 uncultured Methylococcaceae bacterium
GTAAAAATAATGCCTGACTTCTCGCACCGACTGGCCTATGACTACAAGTCAGATTGCCCCGATGCCTTAGCTTTTGACGTTGAAACTATGTTAATGCGCTCTAAGGGCATGTTATCGCTTGTTATCGATATTCACGATGGAAGCCGCGTTAATGAGATCAACCCTGAGAATGTCCAGTGGGCACTGATGAGCGTTATCCGTGAATTAGATGACGTTTTCGCGCTAGTATCGACTTACAGAGACGCTATAGCAAATCAACAGGCATAAAAAAAACCGCTAACTCCCTAAAAATTAACGGTTTTTACATTCAGTCCACCAACACAAAGCAGGGCTATTTTAACCTAGTTGGTGGCTGTTTGTATATCCGTTTTCGAGGATATATTTATGAATAACATGACATCAGGTATAGGTCAATACCACACTAACGAGTCGGACGCGCTTAAACCTACCAAGAAACTAACCCCTTATTTAGCCATTGATTGGTTGGGTATTTGTGCCTTAGTCGATAAGCCCCAACAGGTCGGTAAACCCCAAGCACAATGGCTAATTCCTTCAAGCCTAAGTAGTCGCAGCTCTAAGTCTCAAGAGCAGGACGGCCAATATTATCTTTTATGGGTCGACTTAGACAAGAATCCACCTCCATTGATTGAGTTGTCGACAATACTTGAAGGCTTCCTAGGTGATGCTGATTATGAGATATACAGCACAAGATCAGCAACAGAAGACAATCAGAAAGCACGTATATTAATACCGCTTACAGACCCACTAAACGCTCAAGAATGGCGGCTTGCACAGCAAATCATCAACAACAAGTTTGAGAAGGTAGATATTATTCCCGATAGAGCCAATCAAGGCTTTGCCCAACTCTGCTACTTACCCAATAAGGGCGCATTTTATAGCAAAATATCTAAGCGTAACGGAGTACCAACATGAGTAAATTTAATCCTAAGAAGAAATGGGCTAGAGAGTTTAGCGATAAGTACGACGAGCAAGACAGACAGCAAGCAGAAATAGACACCGCTAAACAAAAGTCGCTATCAAAAAGAGCATCATTAAGCCTAAGTACTGAGCCTAATATCATGCAAGCGTTTAATGCGGCCTATACTCCGCAGGACTGGCTAACTCGTTACGGTTATGCCAATCAAGGCAACAGCTTCAAACATCCCAGCAGCGAGTCAGGCAATTACTCTGCAACGGTAAAGGCGGATGACAATGGGATATGGCGAGTCAATACACTGAGCACCTCTGATCCACTTTATACAGGACAGGGTGCACATGATGCGTTTAGCGTTTTTACGGTGCTATTCCATAACGGTGATAAAGACGCGGCCATGAAAGATGCAGGTGACAAGCTTTTAACCATTGGGGGGTTGTCTTATAACAAAGTCGTGCAAATTGAGTGGGCAAAGAAAAATAAAGATCATGCTAGTGATGAATCTAGGAGAAGCGATATATCTACAGGTGCAGGTACTTATACACGCACAAACCTACAACATTACAACAAAACCGCTACAAGCCACGATACTAAAGGGCTTGAGCCTGTTGTAAGTGCTTGCAACGAGATACAACAGCTACAACAAAACACCACATTTAATGAAATATTAGACGTTGAAACTAATTATTGTAGAGGCGTTGATCTGCTAAAGCACTTAGATGATGAAAGTCTTATTAAGAAAATGTCCAAACAAGTTGCAGTCTGTTGTCAGTTACCAGTTAATACAGTTTTTTTAGCACTGTTGGGCGTTTTTAGTAGCATCTCATGTAGAAAGTGGGTGGTAGATTACAAATATGATGGAGATATTCCTATTGGCCTTTATTTCATTCTTGAACAGCCTAGCGGAACGAGTAAATCACGATGTCTTAAGATTGGTCAAAAGCCATTTAATAACATTAAAGGAGAGATAGTCGCGGATTATAGAGAGCAATTAAATAAGTTGCAGTCCATTAATGAGCCTAGCGAAGCACAGGCAGAAGAACTAAAAGGCTTGCTTGCTCGAAAAGCGTCAATTAATTCCCGTGTTTTTATTAGCAATGCCACCGCAGAGGGCTTGGAGCAAACCCTATCATCAACAAAGGGCTTTTTTAGTGCGGTGTCTAGTGAGCAAGGATTATTTGATAGCTTATTAGGGTTAAGTTATTCAAAGGGCGGCAACAATAACGATTTAATTTTAAATGGTTTTGATGGTGGTCATTTGTCAAGTTGTAGAGTATCTAGGGATGGTTTCCATGGTGCAGTAGTCGGAGCGGTTGTTTTATTTGCACAACAAGGCAGTATTGAAAAAGCTTACCAATCATCTAATGGTGTTGGAATATCAGAGCGGTTTATCTCATTAGCAGAGCCTCATAATTTGGGCGCTAGAGATCATATAAACGAAATTAAAGCTGATCAGGAAATTTATGATGATTATGGAAAGGCTTGTGATTTTGCTAGAAGTGTTTTTAGTGAGCCATCTGAGGCAGACGAATTATTTCATTTACAAATAAGTGATTCAGGTCATTTATTGATAGCGCATTATAGGCAAAAGATAGAAAAGCACTTAGTAGACGGGGGTCTATATAGCCATATCTCGCTAAGAGGAGCGGCCAGCAAGATAAATATGCAGATTATGAAAATAGCCGCAAACCTGTATTTGATTGATCGTGCCGATAATTGCAAGCCAGAGATACCCGATAGCATCATTAAGGCATCAATAGGCATTGCTTCAGACTTACTAAAGGCTAATTTGGCTATTTGTCAGGCTAAAGGAATGACGGGGCAAAGAGCTGAATTTAATGCAATTCTGAGTATTTTTGAAGAAAAGAATACTATTAAGTCTGAACGGCAAATAATTCAATCCCGTTTAAGAGTAATTCCGTTTAAGGACTTTACAGGAAACAAATCAAATTTGGTTAGAGACGCATTATTAAGCATGGTAAAAGCTGATTTATTGTCATTAATTGTCGGTGATGCTTACATTGAGCGGGTACTACCCATAAGAAAGTTGATATATATCTGCCACAGTGGGCCCGAAAAGCAACAATATTTTTTTTCGTAAAGGCGTAAGCCCTTCAATGACTTGGTGCGATTGCTTCCCCGTTGATATTTTAAGACAGTGAATGCCGTATAAAAGCTGAAATATCCAGCGTAACGTAGGTTTTTCTATCTCTTGATGAATCTGATTGGGCAGGGTTTCTTCCAATTTCGCCAAACAAGTTCGCATCCGTCGCTCGGCAATTCCATAAACTAACAAAGATAATAGCATCACCATCAGCAATGCCATGATACGCTTGGGCGTTTTTACAAACAGAGAAGACACAAAAAACAACGGATCTTTAAGAAAACGAAAGCCTCTTTCAGCCTTGATTTGCTTTTTGTAAACCGCAACCACTTCTTGATTGGTCAATTCTTTAGGATCTGTGTTACTACCTATGATGTAGTGCGCCTCTTTATCTTTCAGCTTGTTTATTTTGTCACTATCTTTCTCATATTCAGCGATAACTTGATACTCTGTTTTGGTGGGTAGCTGGTTTTTCTTAGGGCGTCCTTTACTCTCATAACACAGATGCTCAACAATTTGGCTGCTTTTAATCTGGTGATGTTTCCATTTTTTTGCTAAATCTTGAGCAGAGCTATTGCCATCGTTAGCGCAGGAGAATCGCTTAGCTCGTAAGTGAAAGAGTTGTTTTTCAATCGCTTCCGCCTCTTTTTTTACGCGCTTATCAACTTGCTTGTTCGCTGTCTGCTGTGAAAGTTCTGATGACAGCACATGCCAACGTTGCTGCATGCCATAATGTTCCACAGTGAAAGTTTGTATTTTGCGGCCATCGTCTAAGATTTCCCAAGCATTAGGCATGGCTAATGCCAGATCAATAGTTTCGCCTACCATCTTGATACTATTGGGAATTCTGGTGATAAATAGCAGATACATTAGGTTGGCGGCATTATCCTCTGTGTAGCCTTTGCAGTCGAAGACAAGGTAACGTGGGGTTTCTGAGGCGTTAAACGCTTCAATCAACTTTTCAGACCGTTCTTTAAACACGATATTATCAGAAGCATTGCCGTTTAAGCACTTAGCCAGCAAAGGAATTCCGCCATCCTGACTAACCATCATTTCCAACATGATTTGTTTTAAATCGGGGCGATGATCTTTTGAATAGCCCAAAGCTATTTTAACAGTATCATCATCTATTTTTCCAGAATAGTTGCCAAAAAGCGTAAAACTGGTGGTATCTAAGTGATTAAAGCGGGTATCAACCTTCTCTTGTCGACAAACATGCTGTGATATTTCACTGAAGAGTAATTCAGTACCATAGCCGTGACAACGATCCAATATGCGGCCCAATTTAAAGCGATTAAAATCATCGGCTTTTACACCTTCGTGAAATAACAGCCACAAGGGACACTGTTTAAAAAACTGTGGAGTCAGAGACATTGGCCGATTAGAAAATCCTAAGCCATTGATAATCATACCTGCAACGGTTTCTCCTGCCGAGAGCGATTCACCGTGATAAGTTCCCAAGCGATCGTTTATAAATTCAACTATTTTCAAGTCTTTTATAACGCCAGCGATGATGCCTAAGTGATCTAATCGTTCTATTGTGTAGGTAGTAGTGATATTTTCTGTGGACATTTTTCTATATCTGTAAATATTACAATTTGAATATAGTTTAAATCATTTTTTCATAGGACTATAGCCGCTCAATGTAAGGTGATGGAGCTAAAAAATATCAGTTGAAACAGTAGCATTTTATTGTATCTAATCCTTGGTGTTGTAGGCTGTTGTACCTAAGTTGTAACTTTGTACAACAGCCTAAAGCCACGTCACATAAGGGCTAGAGACACATAAAAATACTTTTGTTGTAGTGTTGTAGGTTTGTCGCCTATGTCACTATAAGCCTAATCAAATATGCAGGAATAAAAAAATGATAGACGCATTAATAAGCGGTAAGTTAATCAAGTCCCCCGAACTTAAAACGGGGCAATCAGGAAAATATTATTGTCAGTTCCTATTATCGGTCGCCATTGGTGAGGATAAGCCCGTGATAGTTTCGGGCATGGCGTTTGCAGAGGTAGCGGAGAAGGTAGCCAGATTACAGAAAGGTGATGCTCTATCAGTCGTGGGAGCGTTAAAGCCTAGTGAGTGGACTGATAAAGCAACGGGCGTTACTAAGCATGGGTTATCTATAACGGCTAATGCTTCATTAAGTGCTTATGACATTAAGAAGCGTAGGCCGATAGCCGAAAAAACGGCTAACACTAATGGCGCACCAAGCCCTAACTATGACGCAATGCCTTTTAATGACTCGATTCCTTTTTAATCAACTCATTAATCTAATTGTACATAGTCGCCTGTGTACAATTAGA
>CAIVYW010000021.1 GCA_903910205.1 uncultured Methylococcaceae bacterium
AGAAAAGACTTTATGATAGATGCCTATCAAATCTATGAAGCTCGCGCCTTGGGTGCTGATTGTATTTTATTGATTGTGGCGGCTCTTGAAGATAGCCAGCTTCATGAATTATCGGATACTGCGACAAAGTTGGGTATGGATGTCTTAGTTGAGGTTCATGATAGCGATGAGTTACAGCGTGCGCTCACGCTTGAAACTAAATTAATAGGTATTAACAATCGTAATCTACGTACGTTTCAAACGTCATTAAAAACTAGCTTAGATTTAAAGCAACACATACCCGATGATCGCATCATCATTACCGAAAGCGGTATTCATACTCGTGATGATGTGCAGTTGATGCTAGATAATGATATTTACGCCTTTTTAGTCGGTGAAGTATTTATGCGAGCAGAAAGTCCAGGACAAAAAATGCGTGAATTGTTTGCGTTATAACTATTCTTAGATTCAACTAAACCTCGTCATTGCTGGACGATTAGCTAGGCAAAAAAAAAGGGTGGATAAAATTTATCCACCACAATGACTTACTTTCCTGCGAAGCAGCTTACAAGGTTTTGTAAAGCACCAATGCTTTATTTAATTCATCCGCTGATTTTTGAACATCGCCAGATTTAGATAGTATTTGAGCTTGAATAACGTTGGCGTTAGCTTGTTTTACAACGGCTTCATTGCCAGTAATGCGCTCAGAAGATGAGCGTGCTGCTTTTAAATGTAATACGGCAGCAGAAAAATCGCTTTTATTGACATCTGCCAAGGCTTGTTCAACATGCGTAATGGTTTCACTGACGTTAACCGATTCTTCGGCGAAAGCAGTAGCACTTAGAAAGATAGCCATAAAGAACGTTAGTGCTGTTTTTTTAACAATAGTCATAATATTTAAAAAGCCTTTTAATGAGAGTTCCGAAGAGGGTTCGGAATAAAAACATGGGTAGCTTATGCTTCCCACGCTCTATCATATAGGATTAATCCATCTCTCATACAACTGCTTTCAAATAGGCCACAGAACTGTATATTACGGAGGGTTGAATAATGCGGCTTTGTTCACCGAAAATCATAAGAAACAATAATGCTCGTTATTGTCCCTACTCTCAATAATAGAGTAGTCCCGCTTTTTTTGCATTCTTCATTCTTCAGTTTACACTTTTCTCAAAGAGTGTTGATTTAGGTAATATGGTTTATCGTAATCATCTGGATCGCTAATAGATAGCATAGAGTATTAATAAAAAAATGCGCCGATTGGGCGCATCTTTACAACTCAAAATCTGAGAATTTAGTTTAAAAATTGACATTAAAGTCAGTAGAGAACAACACTTGATCTTGTCTGCCACCGAAAGGACTATAAGAACCAATGCCGTTGGAGTTTGATCCTGATACATGATCATAGCGTATGTTCGGACGTAAATTTAACCATGTCACTGGCTTCCAATTGGCTCCTAGAGTCAGCTGGTAATAATTCGCAGCCGCTGATGTAGAGCTATAAGTGCTACCGGCATAGCTGGTAGTACCACCGTTGCTATTAACGTAATTAGCCGCAGATACACGACCAGGAGAACCTACCCGAAAACCATTAGCATCATCAAACCATTCCGCCCGCATGCCTATGGTTAAATTATCTTTAAGGTCATAGGTTAAATGCGAGTTAATACCATACCATTGGGCATTTTGATTGGTTCCGTATGCTGTGATAACGCCATTGGCAAAGCCATGATCATGTTGCAAAACTAAATGGGTTTTATCGGTAATATTGTGCTTAAGCACGATACTGTACAAAGCAAAAGCATTGCTGCTTTGTTCTGAGGTGGCGCCATAAGTAGCTGCAATATTAGCTGATGACCCTTTGTCGTTGCTAGTCCACGTTGTTCCAGCAATTCCACTCCAGTTACCTAGTTGTTGATTAAAGCCGCCATCCCAACCGCCGGTGGCGCTACCGGTAGTGATACCACCCATAGCTGACCAATTAGAATTTAGCGCGTAGTTAGCCAATGCGCCGGTGTGTGTGAACGGTTCGCCATATTGCATGGTATAAGCATGGGTGTAAAAGAAGTTTTCATTGGCAGGTACGGTTTCATAACCAATAGGCGTATAAAAATGGCCGATCTTAACGTCTAATCCATTGCCTATAGGCACATACGTTTCCATATAAGCTTGAGGTAAGGCTATACCGTAAGTATTCATATTAAGTAGGCTAAGATCCCAATTTCCTCGGTTTTTTGCCAAGCCCGTATTAATATCGGTATAAGGAACCCCATAAGCCTGTGTAAAAATAGAATCGGTACCAAACATGGCATCAAAACGACCACCAAAAGACCATGCGCTGCCTTCTGTTGCTACTGCACGCTGAATAAACATATTTAATTGATTCAACTGAGGTGTGCCAGAAAGATCACCAAAGGTAACCGGGCCATTGAAGCCGTTTGAAGGGTTATTAGGATTATAAGTAATACCCGCATTGGCCCATCCACCCACTGTAATGCCATTATTTTTTAATAAGGCGGCTTCATTAACATCAAAACCTGATAATGCAGCAATAGCTCCTGGTGCTGCGAGTGCTGGCGTTATCCCCATGGTCATCGATAAAAGACCGCTAGCAGCCGCGATTATCATCGGGTGCTTACGTTTTGGTATGCTGTTCATTTTAATTCCTCTCAATATATTTGGATAGTCTGTCTTGTTGCAAAAAGACAACGGCATTATCATTCATATTAAATACATTTATAGTTATGCAGATACTATGCCAAATAATAAACTTAAATATTAACAATAGGTTGCAGAAACTACTATTTTCTTATTGCGATTCTAGCACCATCACTGTGCGTTTATAAGCTTTCTTTGCGTTAAAAGTGTGCGACCTAACTAGCGTTGTTGTTTTTTTACAAAACTCTAGTAAAGAGTTTAGTGTGTTACTCCGCTGTTTCGGGTTTTTTGAGATAATAAGGTAGGTTAATACGGATTTTTAAGTTTGCACCAAAACAATGCAAACAGAGTTCTTCTTTTTTTTAGTGGCGAATCTAGTAACAAAAATGGTATCGTTACCACGTTTGGCATAAAACAGTGATTTAATAATAACTAAATTCAGGAGACAACCTACATGTCTGTAAAAAAAGTACTTAAAATGATCGAAGAAAACGATATCAAATTCGTTGATTTTCGTTTTTGTGATACACGTGGTAAAGAACAACACGTAACATTCCCTGCTCACTCCATTGATGAAGATACCTTTGAAGAAGGTAACATGTTTGATGGTTCATCAGTAGCTGGTTGGAAACACATCAATGAATCAGACATGATCTTAATGCCTGACGCATCTACTGCCGTTATCGATCCTTTCTTTGATGACAACACGTTGATTTTACGTTGTGACATCATTGAGCCAAAAGACATGAAAGGTTATGAGCGTGATCCACGTTCATTAGCTAAACGTGCGGAAAGTTATTTGCAGTCAACTGGCATTGCAGACACTGCCTACTTCGGCCCAGAAAATGAATTCTTTATCTTTGATGATGTCCGTTGGGGCACTGATATGAGTGGATCATTTTACAAAGTTGATTCAGAAGAAGCGGGCTGGAACTCAGAAAAAGTTTATCCAGACGGCAACACTGGTCACCGTCCAGGTATTAAAGGTGGTTACTTTCCAGTACCTCCAGTTGATTCACTTCAAGACATGCGTTCTGCAATGTGCTTAACCTTAGAAGAAATGGGCCAAGTAACAGAAGTTCATCATCATGAAGTAGCAACAGCGGGTCAATGTGAAATTGGCGTAAAATTTAACACCTTGGTTAAAAAAGCAGATGAAGTTTTAGGTCTTAAGTATGTAGTGGCTAACATTGCCCATGCTTATGGCAAAACAGCGACTTTTATGCCTAAACCTTTAGTGGGTGATAACGGTAGCGGTATGCACGTCCACCAATCATTATTTAAAGACGGCAAAAACCTGTTTACAGGTGATTTGTACGGTGGCTTGTCTGAAACTGCGTTGTATTACATCGGCGGTATCATTAAGCATGCTAAAGCATTAAACGC
>CAIVYW010000022.1 GCA_903910205.1 uncultured Methylococcaceae bacterium
AGATATGATGGCCTTGATTAAGGATATTGATTAGGGCGATTTATTGCTTACAAAAGCGGCTACCAATTTAAAATGGGACAGTTTAGTTTAATCGTTCACTTTTAGATAGAGTTCTTCTAAGCGCAGACAAAGGACGAAAAATTAAGAGTTAAGGCTAGTATCTGTCACGCCTTAAGTTACTAACCTTCTAGACTTAATCTTTCGCCCTGAGCCTTTCGTCTGAGCTGAAAAGTCCCGTCTAAAGTTGGTAGCCACAAAAGCCAAGTAAGCTAATGACTTTTTTTTTCGATTGTTTTCGATATTGCGTGTATGCGGTGATTTGCTGTCGCGAAATCGCCCTACGACTTACGGACTTTAGAATCTTAAGTGCTTGTAACAGTATTTAAGGGTGATTTTGAAAGTACTATTTGCCTGACTAGCCAGATAATTCGCTCAAAAATACCTGTGCTCACAAATAACGCCTGCCTCTCCGCCAGATCTCCAGATTTTTCTGAAAGCATTGAATCGCGAATTTTGTCCATCAGTTTGCTGCGATCTGACGTGAGAGTAAGTAACAGTTCTCGGTCCTCAGCCCCATCCTTTGTTAATGCTTCAGCTAACATGATTAATACAAAATGAAGTCCTTCAGTCATTGAAGCAGTCCATCCTGCGTCTGGATTTTTTATGGCTTGAAGTGTTTCGACAAAACTGGCGAGAGAATTTTGTAAGGACATAATTGCTTCATTCAGGCTTTGAAGTGCAAAAATTCGCTCAATTGCTGTTTCTGAGTCATTATGAAGCGCTGTTTCTTCCATAAATGATCTGATTTTATTACCCAGCTGACAAGCTGCAGAATGCCGAGTATCTATTGGGATTTTGGCTATAGTAGTTTCTGTTTCAAGTCGTATAGTTTCAAGATATTCTGGTAAGGCTGCCAAAAGTCTATCCTGATCCTTAGTTGCAAGAATTATTGCCATGTCCGCATCCATTGATGCTTCAGGATAAATATATAGAGGCGTGAACAACTTTTCATCTAAGATTGGCGGACATAACCAATTCAATAAAGTGAGTAACTTACCTTGTATCAATGAGGCAGTGATTGCCCCAGTCAGTTGCAGTGAAAGATAGATTAACGCAATCAAGGTCCCAACTGATAAATTAGTAAAAAAAGGGGGAAGGACGATTTTTATCCACTCTTGATCCAGCCAAAAAAAAGGCAAAAGAACGACCACCCCAAGAATTTTTACCAGACTTTGATATATCGCCAGTTGTCGCATCTTTCCATGCATTCGAGAGGTGGCCATTACAACGCTGAGTCCCGATCCAGCACTCGCTCCAAAAACAATTGTCACCGCGTCATGCAACGGTAGGACACCAGAAATATTCAAAATGATTGCAAGCATGGATACACTGGCTGAGGAACGTGTGATCAAAGCGACTATTGTGCCAATTGCAAAACCAATGGCACTGGCCTCAGAGGCAAACCCTATAAAGGCCTTCACCGATTCCGATTCACTAAGCCCAATACCCGCTTCTTTTATCATTCCTAGTCCTAGCAAAAGTATGCCAAATGAAAACAAAAAAGCTATGATGTGTTTACTCCCAATATTGTCCGCCACATTAAATAAATGCGCTATTCCGACCAATCCCATCACATAAATCCCAGCAAGCTGAACATCGACGGCTGCCAGAAACACCAACAGCGATGTCCCAACGCTAGACCAGCAGACCAATAAAAGCACAGAGTTGAAGGCTAAAGCTCCTGACTTTAAAAGGCCCATGCAAACATATACCGAAGCTGTTGAGCTTTGGGTAATTATGCCAAGCAAACTGCCTGTAGTAGCGCAGCTAAGGGGGGTCGCAGTTATTTTTGATAAAAACACCCTCATTCTGCCAGCAGAAAGAACCTGCATGCTGGCCGCAAGATGATGTAAGCCAGTAAAAAAAAGTCCGAGTCCAGCTAAAGTCAGTGTAATTTGATTCATATCAAAATCTTATCAGAGTTTCAGACATAGTTTGTCATTCAGGATTGATATGCTTATTATCAGCTAGGTAGGCGAAAATAAGCCTTTTCTAGCATAAGCGAGTAGAGCGCTTCCGGCCTACACACCACTAGCATTTGCCGAAAACGCCACTAGGCGTTATGTTTGGGTGGTCTTATTCGCCTACGCCTTGCTTGTTCCTGCGAAGTAATGATAGTCATTTTTTGCAGCTAAGGAACGAGCACAACACACTTCGGCAACTATGATTTTAAAAATTCCCCCAACC
>CAIVYW010000023.1 GCA_903910205.1 uncultured Methylococcaceae bacterium
GCTTTTTTCATCAAGCCATCATATTGCTGAGACATTAAGTGAGTTTGCATTTGAGAAATGAAATCCATTACTACAACAACAATGATCAATAAGGAAGTACCACCAAAATAAAATGGAACATTCCAATAAACAATCAAAAACTCAGGCAACAAGCAAACTAATGTTATATAAAAAGCACCGATCAAAGTCAATCTTGTCAACACCTTGTCTATATAGATAGAAGTCTGTAAGCCAGGTCTAATACCAGGTAAAAAAGCACCAGATTTTTTCAAGTTCTCAGCAGTTTCTTTTGAGTTAAATACTAAAGCAGTATAAAAAAAGCAGAAGAATATAATTGCTGTTGCATATATCAAAACATAAACAGGTTGCCCTGGAGATAACATAGTTGCAATATCCTGCAACCATTAAAAGCCAACACTGTTACTGAACCAACCGGCTATAGTAGCAGGAAAAAGAATAATACTTGAAGCAAATATAGGAGGAATTACACCAGCCATATTTAACTTTAGAGGCAAAAAGCTACTTTGCCCAGCATAAAGCTTATTACCTTGCTGTCTTTTCGGATAATTTATCAAAATCCTTCGTTGTCCACGCTCAACAAAAACAACTAAAGCTGTCACTGCAAGAGACAATAAAAACAAAAGAATTATGAATCCACCATTCATTTCACCAGTACGAGCTAATTCTAAAGTACCACCTATTGCTTTTGGCAAGCCTGAAACTATACCTGCAAATATAATAAGAGATATACCGTTGCCAATACCACGCTCAGTAACTTGTTCACCAAGCCACATAAGGAAAACAGTCCCTGTTACCAGTGTGATTGTTGTAATAGCAATAAAATTAAATCCAGGCACCAGAACTACAGACAAACCACCTGCAGTTTGATTCTGCAAGGCAATAGAAATACCGATAGCTTGAAATGTAGCTAAAAATACAGTCCCGTAACGAGTAAACTGAGAAATCTTTTTTCTACCCGACTCACCTTCCTTCTTTAACTGTTCCATAGAAGGAATTACAACAGTCATTAACTGCATAATAATTGATGCAGATATGTAAGGCATGATTCCAAGCGCAAATAAACTTAGTCTCATCAAAGCGCCACCAGAAAACATATTGAACATGTCCAATATTGATCCGCTTTGCTGCTCAAACATAATAGTTAATGCTTTTGGATCAATACCAGGAACAGGTATGTGAGATCCAATTCTATATACGATAAGTGCACCTAGAACAAAGAGCAATCTAGCCTTTAATTCAGAATGACTGTTAGACATATTGCTTGCAGACTCTTTAGCTTTACTCACTTAAACCTCTACTTTGCCACCAAGAGCTTCAATAGAAATTCGTGCGCCAACCGTTACCTTAATACCTTTAAGATTTATAGCCTTAATTAATTCACCAGACTTAATAATTTTAGCCGTTTTAGTAAACTCAGGAACAATATTTGAAGCAATCAAAACTTTTAGATCGATAATATCAACGTTTAATGAATTTAGTTCATTTAATCTAACTTCAGCTGAATATTTACTTTTTAAAGACTTAAAACCCACTTTAGGCAGTCTTCTTTGTAAAGGCATCTGTCCGCCTTCAAAACCAACTTTATGAAATCCACCACTACGAGACTTTTGTCCTTTATGACCTCTTCCACATGTCTTACCTAATGTACATCCAATTCCACGACCTACACGCTTGGATTTTTTTCTTGAGCCTTCACTTGGCTGGATAGTATTTAAATACATTAAACTTCCTCGACTTTAAGCATGTATGACACCTTGTTTATCATACCTCTAATCTCTGGAGTATTGAGTAAAATCACTGTTTGATTAATTTTACTTAAACCCAATCCTTTTAAGCATGCTTGATGACGAGGCAAACGTCCAAACCTACTTTTTGTCATTGTTACATGTAACTTATTTATAGTCATAATACTATCCAGTAATTTGCTCTACAGACAAACCACGTTTAGCAGCTATCTGTCCTGCATTATGCATACCCGTCAATCCATTAATAGTTGCTCTTACAACATTAATAGGATTACTAGTTCCTATACATTTTGCCAATACATTATGTACGCCAACAACCTCAAAAACAGCTCTCATAGCGCCACCAGCTATTATGCCCGTACCTTCAGAGGCAGGTTGCATATAAACTTTTGCAGCACCAGTTGTATTCATGATTGCATATTGTAAAGTATCTCCTTTTAAAGAAACTTTACGCATATTTTTTCTGGCTTGTTCCAATGATTTTTGTATAGCGATTGGTACTTCACGAGCCTTACTAACTCCGTAACCAACTCGTCCTTCACCATCACCAACAACGGTTAAAGCAGTAAAACCAAAAACTCTACCACCTTTAACAACTTTTGCAACTCGACGAACATTTACTAATTTTTCTTGCAAACCATCTGCACTACCTTGAGCCGGTGCTGTAGCCATTTTATTCTCCTAAAATTTCAAGCCGGCTTCACGCGCAGCATCTGCCAATGCCTTAACTCGGCCATGGTATTTGAATCCTGAACGATCAAAAGCAACTTCCGTTACTCCAGCAGCCAATGCTTTTTCAGCGATATGCTTTCCAACAATTGCTGCGGCCTGAATATTGCCAGTATATTTTAAAGCTAATTTGATATCAGGCTGTACAGTAGAAGCACTTGCTAAAGTTGTACTACCATCTTCACTAATTACTTGAGCATAAATATGCTGTGAAGTTTTATGAATCGATAATCGAGTTGCACCTACTTTCTTAATTTTTGAACGCAATTTTAATGCGCGCTTCATACGAGACTGTTTCTTATCCATTACAATACCTTACTTCTTCTTAGCTTCTTTTCTGACAACGTGCTCATCAGCGTATCTTACACCCTTGCCTTTGTATGGCTCTGGTGGTCTATATGCTCTAATTTTAGCAGCAACTTCACCAACTAACTGCTTGTTACTTCCTTTAACAAGTATTTCAGTTTGAGTAGGTGTTTCGACTTGAATTCCAACTGGAACTTGAAATTCAACTGGATGTGAAAATCCTAAAGATAAACTTAATACACTTTCTTTAGCCTGAGCTCTATAACCAACACCAATTAGTGTCAATTTTTTTTCAAAACCCTGAGAAACACCAGTAACCATGTTATTCAACACGGCTCTTGCAGTTCCAGCTTGAGCAGTAGCAATTTTATTATCTTTATCCCATAACATTTCAATTATGTTATTTTCGATATTAACAGAAACTACAGAATTAAGAACATGAGTTAGTAACCCCTTAATTCCTTTTACAGTTAACGTATTTCCATCTAACTTTACTTCTACGCCACTTGGAATAGAAATAGGAGCTTTAGCAATTCTTGACATAACACACCTACATTAGCAAACAGTGCAAATAACTTCACCGCCATGGCCAATGGCACGCGCAGCTCTATCAGTCATAACACCATTTGATGTTGATACAATAGCA
>CAIVYW010000024.1 GCA_903910205.1 uncultured Methylococcaceae bacterium
CAGCAGAAACCAGTGAGCAGTAGTGATACCTACTCACTCTTAGGAAACTAGGAATCCCCTTCCTTCAGGTGGGGGAGGATGTCAATGATCTAAGTTGCTCATAATGGACGAACTGACAAAAAGCATCAATATCTTATTTCATGCGGAATTGCCCCTCTGGAGTGAACGTGATAAAATTAACCATCAAATTCAATTTTGGATGGTCTTTGTGTGGGTTAGATTATACACAAGTAAGGGATTAGCTTAAATTTAATGACCTGACCGTCTAAATGTGTTTTTCCTGTTTTTATTTTTTCACCCTAATTAGGGATGCTTGCAATGACAAAAGCACTAGATATTGGATGTGGACATAGCCCTAAAAATTTTTTTAATGCTGATGAAGTATTCGGCATAGATGTTAGGGATGATGTGGAGGCTAGGATATATCGAGCCGATTTAGTAATTGAGCCAATTCCATTTCTAGATGAAACCTTTGATTTTGTTACAGCACATGACTTTCTAGAACATATTCCTCGTGTTATTTATGTGCCGCATCGCCGTAACGCTTTTGTTGAGGTAATGAATGAGGTTTGGCGAGTGCTCAAGCCTGGTGGTCAGTTTTTGTCATTTACCCCTGCTTTTCCTCATGGGCCTGCGTTTAGGGATCCTACGCACGTAAATATTATCACTGATGAAACATTCCCCATGTATTTCGATAATACTACTCGAGCTGCTGCAATATATGGATTTTATGGGGCTTTTCAAATAAACAGCCAGCAGTGGCTAGGGCCTCATCTCGTTACGATCATGTCAAAATGTGAAGTTGGCTGAATATTATTTAAGCAAATCGATAATGGTATTTCTGGTGATCTCGATCCAGTCTTTGTTGTGTACAAAATGCTGTGTTTTTCGTATTGCCTGATTCACCAATTTAGGGTTATCCAGCAAATTTTGGCAGCAATCAACAATCTGATCATATTCACAAAAGAAAATTCCGCTCTGATGCCAGTCGACCAGTTTCGGAAGTTGTGAAACTTCGGATACGACAGGCATCCCCATCGCGAGCGGTCTCAAACACCTTGCAATTTCAAAGATTCCTGTCTGCAAGGCATGAACATTTAGACAGATTCCGGAATTATAGATTTCCTGTGACAGATACTTCCCATAAGCATTACTGATATATCTCGCACTATTTCCGTGTGCAATAATTGCATTTAACGTATTGAATCTTCTGTCACTTGGCGCCCCCCAAAAGACAACATCCGAACTTTCCTTCTCTGAGGATATCTGAAAATCTGAAGCAAATTGCGGTGAGGGAAGAACTGGAAATTCGCTGGCTCTTATTCGTGGGTTGTGTTCTTGCATCGCTTGAATATTTTTGAAATTATAGTCAAGCACCCTGTATTCCGATAGAAAAGACAGATACTCTTCTGAAACAAAGCTATTGCCGAAGGCAATCTGTTCCATGTTGAAGATGACTGAAAATTCTGGTTTTGCAATTTCGAGAATTTGATCCAGAGGAGGGCTGAAATGCGCATGCGCTCCCCAAATGATATTTAAGGCTCTAGGATCCACAATATTGCATGACACATAGGTTTCAAATCCTGCTAGTTTTAAAAAATATTCTACAGAATATACTGTGTCATCAAAAAAACTGGGTTCAATTGTATTGAACCGCTTGAGTAAGACTAAATTTATTGGTGGAATATTCATTGACTTTTACTTGTCTTATTACTTTGTTAGAAATCATCGTGCTGGAAGAGGGAAATCATCCTCCACAATATTTTATCTATCTATCTAATTCATCGGAAAAAATAGGAGATGGCTGCTTATTCAAAATTTAATATTTTTCATGATTTATTTTTAAGCAGTTATTTTGATGGATATGGACGATATAAGTCGTGAGTTTCAATAACGATGATTCTGAGCTTCCGAAGTATTTTTGTATTAGTGCTGCAAAAAACAGGATGTTCACTATTCTCAATATTTATTTGTAAGATTAATTGTTTTTATTCAACCTGTTTGATTGTCATTGCCGAAAAATAAAATGTGACTATCCAATTTTTAGTAGTTCGTAAAAACTGATGCAGGTGAGGCATATTAAGCAACATGTTCTGTTTCAATCCATTGATTTATAACTATCTACAAACCTTAAACGTGAAATATAAATTTCGCAACTTGTTGATTTTATAGATATGCACTGTTCTGTAGGGATTACCTGATTTTTCAAGAGTATAAAATATGTTTATCAATAAAAGTATGCTTTATATATGGATTTATCATTAAAGTGTACGCAGATACGTTACTTGATGTAATTAAAATATCCTCGCAGCAGGACAATGAAAGCGCGTCCATTAAGACATCTGTAATTAATTTTTCTTTGTAAGGTGCACCAGACATATGAACTGCAACTTTGGATAGACTCCTTGCAATATTATTATTGTATGTGACTAGATTGCCAAATCTTTTAGTTAATAAATCAATGTATCGCGCTTCATCAGTGGCTACAAATATACTTTTAAATGGATAGCTGTTAAATTTTTTTTCAAGTTCATTTAAATAAAAACTTTCATCGAGTAGTTCGCCATGTAAATAGTGATCAGTGCCGCGTATATGAATTCCTAAGCAGGCGTCATTTTTAATGCAATTGTTCATACATTCTAAAAAAATAGGATTTTCGAAATACTTATAGAATTTTAGTATTAAATGTGAATTTAAAAAAACCTCATGATCATTCGTTGATTTAAATAAGTTGCCTCCAAATATTTCTGCATGGTGAGTCTCGTCGAAAAAAGGTAGCTCATCCAATTCAAAGAAATATTTTATGAACAGATTTTCATTCCCATTTTGATACAATATATTATTCCAATGAATATTAAATTTTTCATGTTTATTGTTATAAAAATAGTGTAGACATGCGACGATTAAATTAAAATCTGAGAAAAATCCACAGTTACGATGTTGTAGTATTTGAAAATTTTTAGTCATAAATATTAGTTGGTAAAAATAGTGTAGGTATGTGACGATTAAGTTAAAGTCTGAGAAAAATCCGTCGTTAATTTATTGTAGTATTTGAAATTTTTAGTCTTAAATGTTAGTTTTTTTGCTTGTAAATAGGTGAAAGTTTATGAAAACAACCACCACATCGATTGTTCACGTGCGATTTGTTCAGGCCGAACACCTATCTCCGCTAGTAGCCAGAGATAATAAAAATAGTAAATTTTTGCCATTTCACCATCAATATTAAATTCCGATGGTAACCGTTTGCTGGTATCAAGCGATATAAAATCTGGGACGAAAACAGAATAGTTCTTGTTTGACCGTAATAGACCACCAACTATACCCCACATATGAGTAAAATTTGCAGTTAATCCATGTCGTGGGGTCAACTTTTCTAAGACATAAGAAGATTCATCACAATCGAAAATATCTGATCTAAAAATATTGCATGAAATTAATGTATGAGCAATAAGAAAATGTGGTTGATTTTTCATTGCTAGTTTTGCGAAATCAAAATACGAATCGCTTTGCGCTCTTAACGATAAGTCAACTTTGTAACCTTCACCTAACAGCACCAAAAGTCCAAGGTAATCACTCGAAGTTGACAGAATGGAAACTATTCTTGGAATACACCCTGCTACAACATGATCATCGTCACCTAATACCCATGTAAATGTTGCAGCATTAATGGATGTTGTGCAACATTGAAGAATATTTCTATCTGCCCCAATGTTGGTTTTATTTTCCTCGAACCTAATTCTTATTCCACTTCGCCCTTCAATCTCCTCGCAGAGAATTCTTTTTTGACTAGCAACTGTTGAGTTGTTTTCAAAAACGTTTATTTCAATAGTTTTCTTGTCAGCTTCTTCTAATGAATTAATTTCATTCTCAAGTTCTATCATAATTGAGGAAAAAGATTCAAGACGCTCATATGTAGGTATATTTATGGCGAGCAACGATTTAATTGGACTATAAAGAAAATCTGTTTCTGAATCATCAATGGGAAAGTTACGGGGATAATCATACTCTGGTCTACAACAGAGCGCGAACTTATGCTGTAATAACTTGTTTTGTTCAGCTGTCGATGGTGTCGTTGACAATATTGTTTCCATGATCTTCAACATAATCCATGGATCAACATCTTCACGCTTACCCATTCCTGCTTCTTCACTGGTGGTCTTGACTCTAAACTGATAATGCCCCTCATATATTAGTTTACTAGTCAATTGGGTGATGTCATCCAGATTTTTTTCAATCGTCCTAGGCTTATTAAAACTAAATAGTGGCAGTGCCGTCCGTTCTATATCAGGCAATATTAAGCCTTGCCAGTGGTCGTTCGGTTGTTTGGTATATTCATGGCCAGGAATATAACGTGAGCGCATTAATTCCATTACATCGCGTGATACAACAGTATTGGCACCATGCACCATACCTACACCTTGATAAGGTTCTTCGATCAATCGACCCAGCATGCCCGCAAAGCATTTTTCGCGGGGTAACGTATCAAGCATTGCGATTAAGCCTCGAAAATCAAGTACGGAAGTAATAGTGCAGAAAGCCAGATAGAAGGGATGCTCATATTTAGTTAGCAGGTAATCATATAATGCGATTTGGCGAAAAATAGTGCGTTCGTTTTCTGTAGCAGACCATGTGCCGCTGGCAGCGTAACCGACGAGGTTATTAGTCTGGTTTTTGTCGATTCCTCCTTTGTTGTCTGGGCCTTGCCCAATTACCAGATCATCTCCTTCGATTACGACTTCCCCCGGCAACAATTTGTCACTATCGCGTATAAAAATCACCTTGATATTGGGAAAATGCGAAACATAAAATTGCCATAGTGCGCGTGCACGCAAAAAGACCGGCAATTCAGAGCCATAACCAATGTAAATGATCAAATCATCGCGTCTAAGTTCAGCCATCACTTGGCGAGTTGATGTTGATAAGCTTATGAGAGGCTTAGAGTCATTCGCCAATTTTTGCACAACATTCACTTGCATAGTTGTGATGTCCTGCTCTAATTGGTGGGTCTGGGCATTAACGCCATCAATGGCTAACTCAGGCACATCACCATGTTTGCCTTGAACATCCCAAGTCAGGAATTTAGTTAATGTAGTAACAAAGCATTCGCTTGAGAAGGGATAAGCCTTTTCTGACGTAAAAAAATCTTGAATGCGGTCAAGATACTGGCTATGCGTTTGTGCATCCATGTCCACTAAGTAGGCATGTAAATCCTCGTAGTTTTTAAACCGATTGATATCAATGTAGCAATCTGAGGGAATCCAGCGTGAGATATTTGGCGCACCACCATATATAGGTATCACACCAGCTAGTAAGCAGTCTTGAATTTTTTCTGAAATATAGCCGGAGTAACCTTGCGCATTTTCATAACAAATTGCAAATCGATAATGCGATAAAACAGCCAGTTTATCACGCACCTTGCCTTTGTAACTTGGGAACATATTAACATCCCAGCCCATGCCGTATAAGTCAAAAGCATCTGGCGCTTCAGCTTCAAACCAACGAATAGTGCGTATCCGATGCGTGTATAGTTCAGTTGGATATTGACTGGCATCTTGTAGTAAAACTGCGCTATTGATCATCATTACAAGTTTTCGTTGATCAAAGGCAGATTTAAGTACTTTAAAATCGTAAGGTAACTCGAGACTCGTAGTAAAATTATTCTTAATATAGCGGTGTCCGTCGATCAATTGATCGTTCCAGGTGAATATCCGGTCAAATTGTTTGTGATATTCAATATCCCAGTTTTCCGGTTTGATCAGCGGACATTCATAAATAATCAAAAATTTGACGATATCAGTTTGGAGTGCAGCATTGCATAATGCATTGTCTGCCTTGTGGCGATCTGAGATTATTAATGCATCAAGGTCGGTCGCGACATTCGTGACTTGATCTAACGTTACAAATTCAATGCCATTAATTTGTCCATAGACAAATAAGTCATGCCAAGGTTTGAGTGCATCGAGTGTGCCGTTAGCAACGCCCATATTTTTGAACAAGTAACCATCAGTAGTGATATGCTCATAACAACCTGAAACCCCAACTCGTATTGGGCGATTTAAGCTAGTTCCGCCTTTGAAGTCGAGTGCTGGATTGTGTAAATAGCTTGGTTTTTTTAAGCGACTAGGAAGGACTATCCAATTGGATGGCCAAATTGGCTGAGTCACAATGTTATAACGAGCAATTAGATCGATATCATTAGTATAAAATACCTCTTGTGGTGCAATGACTATCTCTTCTGTGTTTGGATTCAAGCGGGCAGCCCAATACGATGTACTGTCGTAGTTTACAATATGATGCTTGCAGGCTGCCATCAACATTAGAATTTGAGCTTCGTTTAGGATAGTTGATGATGTTATTAGAGTGAAGCCTTCCTTGCCGAAGTTGAACTGGGATTGAACTGCTACGGCATCATCGCAAAATATGAAAAAATAAGCATCTGGTACACGCTCACGTATCTCAGTTACCGCATCATTATAGTAAACAGTAGTTGGCACAGTCTGGCCACATTGCAACGGAAGCACACGCAGATCTAATGATACCGATGCCTTCGTATAAATAGCTTCGAAAAGCTCATTAGCATCATCGCTTAATGCAGTGCAAAGATTTAGGTTTAGTGATGAAACGTCTGTGCTGTAGCGGTGATCAATCCAGGTGCCGCTAAGATAAACACCATCATGCAATCGATTCCAAACTTCCGAATCAAACGATAGCGTGGTCTCAAGGATTATTCCTGTGTTTTTTGCAGTATTAATTTCATCGGTGCTAGCTGTAGCAGCAAGTACAAAACTATTAATCAAAAGAGACGCGCCAGATGTGGTCAAGTCGAGCTTTAGCTCAGTTTGTAGGTGTTTAGCGCATTGAAGTCCAAATGCATATTGACTTAACTGTTGCGATAATGAGCCGCTAATATTAACAATGATCATGCTTGTTTCTTACCTTCTGCTAAAGAAATACATTAAACGATTATCTAAAAATTTTTTCAGATGGAATAAAGTCAATTAAGGCAAAGGTGAGTTGTCAACAAATTCATTAATATCTAAGTTAATTGACGAAAAAAGTTCTTGCCTCTGTATTGCAATTGAATGATTTATTGGTGGGTGTTTACCATAGACCTTGATATAACAATCAATTAATCCAGCTTCATTTGATTTTCCGCGCTGAACACTTTCCTCGTTATTGTTTTTATGGATTCTAGGCCCAAAAATAGATAAATGTTGTAGGGGCGCATATGCACAAGCACTTAGTATGAAATCCCAGTCTTCATAGGCAATATGCTTGTCAAAAGTAATGTCTACAGCTAATCGTTTTGGAAAAACTAAACAATTATTCGGAATAAAGTTTTTTACATACACTGTTGAAGGATCGTACCCACCGACATCAATCATTTCAGTTTCTATAATACAATCGTCATCAAGTTTCTCATGAACAACTTGGAAATTAGTATAATAAATAGGTTCTTTGGATGAGGATTCCTGTAACTGGTTTACAATATTTTCAAGGAAGTTTGGTTGAAAGGTATCATCATCATCTAAAAAAATAAAGTAATCGCCAGTTATTAAGTTCATTCCAATATTTCTGCTTGCTGCTGGCCCAGCGTTTCCGTATCTTTGGACAAATAAATCACCTTCTTGCGTCATTTTAGAGGCAATTTTATAGGTGTTTAAACAGTTAGAATCAGAGATTATGACAATTTGATAATGTTGATATGTTTGTTGTTGTATGGATTGAATCGCTCTATTTAAAAGTTGATGCCTATCATGCGTCGCAATAATGATGCTAAATTTTGGCAAAATGGTCTCCATCACATCAACACACTAATGATGTTTGAGGCACGCATCTTGATAGTAAATATATTGACTGTGCATGATATTATTAATAATGGCATAGGTTTTTATAATTCAGCAGCTTGGAGTAGTTTATCGATAATCGTGCAGTTGCGGCATTATACCCACGGACTTAATTACGAGATGACTGTATTGTAATATTAATGGATGAAAAATATCACCACCAAGTGTGGTCCATTGTAGTGGATATTTAGACACATCACCATTCGGTAGGATTACTCCAAGCTGATCCATGGGATGTTGAGCTGGGTGTGCTTGCAGAATGGGTAGCAATGAGTCGAGTTTACTATGAGTTGCATTCATCCATTGGGTTGTGAGTTCGCTATTTCGACGAAAAATCATACTACAGTATCCAATTAAATCTGTGTAATGAGTACGCAACTGATCTCCTAGTTCACCTGGTAATTGTGCGACTGCGTTGGCGCTAATCTCAGGATAACCAAGAGCAATGCAATTACTCTCGATTAATGCAACGAAATGGGGAGTCCACGGTTGTAGTACTGGTTTAATGTCTGTATAACCACCACCAAAATGATGCATTAGATAACAGCGCAAATAGTCAGCGCGATGCACCTCGCTCAATAAGTGGTAGGCTTGGTGAAAGGGGTATTCTGGATGCTCCCATTGATCCAATGTTGCATCGGTAATGAAGCAAACTGGACGACCTGAATCACGGAATATTGATTGTACTGCTGTGCTTCGAGCAGGAGACATAACATAGGGGCCCAGCCAAAGTACGAAGATGATGCCAGAACTGAGTGCATCAAAATTCTTTAGTTGGTCGCGCCCAACTTGTGCAGTAGAAGATGCCAAGGCTAGAGCATGCCTATTTATTGGAGGCGACTGATATACCACCTGCTCCAATACCTGCTCTAAATCCCTAACAAACCTAGGTGTATCAAACAAAGCACAGCTCAATCGATTATCAAGCAACTTTTGTTTCATCGCAGCGATTCGTTTAGGCTGTTGGGCCAGCTTTACGGCTTTGTTTTCATAATCTTTTAAGTTGAAAGTGATGAGCTCTGCTAAATCCACTGCTTTTAACAAGCTGCCGGCCATACGTGAAGCAAAGGTTTTGCCCGAATAAGTTAGTAGTGGTAGTCCAGCCCATAGGGCATCACTAGCTGTAGTGCCGCCACCGAAGGGGAAGGTATCAAGAAATAGATCGGCTATTTGGAAACGGGCAAGGTAGTCAGAGGGCAAGGCGCGATCGGCAAAGTACAGGCGGTTACTGGCGATACCTTGGCTTTTAGCCTGTTTATATAAGTTATTGCGTACGGTCTCATTGTCCGCTACCAGCCATAGAATACTATCAGGTACGCGCTTGAGTATGCGCATCCAGATCTTGAATAGTTCGGGGGTAATTTTGTAAGAGTTATTGAATGAGCAAAAAATGAAGGCTTGTTCTGGTAAACCACAACTTTCTCGGGTAGGGCTTGCGCTAATGCTGCGTTGGCGATCATTGACCTGAAAAGTATGCGGCATACGCAGTGGTTTTTCGGTAAAAAAGGGCTCTAATTCAGGTGGAAACACAAAGGCATCACAGAGTACGTAATCAATTTCTGGTAATGCGGTAGAGCCTGGAAAACCTAGCCAAGTAATTTGTACGGGAGCAGGGCGATATGACAAAATATCATGGCGCGTGCCTAGCGTTAGTCCATGTAGGTCAATAAGTATGTCAATTTCGTGTGAGCGGATTAATTGCGCGGCGGCTTCGTCGCTAAGTGCTCCGATTTTAATATGATGATCCATGCCGCTAATGATTCTAGCGCGCAGCGGCGAACCGTCTTCATGACTCCAGCAGAAACCGAATACTTCAAATTTTGAACGGTCGTGTAAGCCGTATAGCTCGGCGGTTAATATGGAGACCGCATGCGAGCAGAAATCAGATGACAAATAAGCAATGCGTAGACGGTCATGACCATAGGATTGCTTAGATGACAAATAGCTAACGTCCTTAAGCACCTTTTCGTTTACATAGCGTTTTGCTGTGGTGAGTTGCAGGGCGGGGTCATCAGAAGCACTCAGCATGGCTAGCGCAGAAGTTCCTGCAAGCATGTCTTTTTTTGCTATGCCGATTGCATCGCTATAAATTGGCCACTTACAGAGTTTTTGCCGGATATGAACCCAATGCGTTATGGTCGGTGTTTGCATTGGGTCTTGTTTAAGGCTGAGTGCGAGCATAGCTTCTGCTTCAGGTAGTTGTTTTTGAATTTCTAGTAATCTACCCAGATTATTTAATGCTTGCACATAAAAAGCACAGTCTGCTGGGAACTCTAAATTAACAAAGCCAAGCACTGCACGCCAAACAGTAAGGGCTGCTTCGGGATCACCTTTGCGTTCTAGCAGGGTTCCCAAATTGAGATGACCTTCAACAAAAGTCGGTTTTTTTGCAATGGCCGCTCGGTAGGTAGCTTCAGCCCCTTCATTATCATTGAAGTTCGACAAAAGTACAGCTAGATTAAATTGTACCGCATAAGAGATAGGTGAATCAGTGCGTTCCAGCCATAAACGGTAAAGTTGGATGGCAATATCTGAGTGATCGGCTTCTGTAAGGCGTTGTGTCACATTGAATAAATCAATAATTGATAATACACCCTGACTAGCCTGTGCATAGGCCTGTTCTGTTTCTTGAAGTATGCTAAGTGGGGACTCAGAATCTTGCATAGTTTATTAAATAGTTATGGTTATGTCGTCTATGTGTTGCATATAGACTGACCTAAATAATTGTTTTTGAGATTATACTGTTGTTTACATTATTGCCTTATTTTTTTTAAGGTTCTTGCATAGATTCTTCTATCGCTCTTTTTAGCGGCCAGAGTAAATAAGACATGACTGAGCGTTTTCCCACCACAATTTCTGCAGTAATAGTCATGCCGGGGAGTAATCTGGCTTGCTTGGGCATTTTTCGTAATTGTATATGGGTTAACTTTATTCTGGATTTGTAAAAGGCATCCATGCTTTGTCCTGGATCGGTTTCCTTGCGAAAGGCATCTTCACTAATCGTGTACACTTCACCTTCGAGAGTGCCGTGGCGTTGAAAGGGGAAGGCATCTAGTTTTAATCGAGAGGTATCGCCTAATTTAACATATCCCACATCCATGGCATCAATTTGCACTTCAGCTTCCAATTCTGTGTTGATAGGAACTAAGGTAAAAATGATTGCGCCACCTTGTGCAATTGATCCTATTGATAGTTTTGCAATGTCTAATACTACCGCATCGGCAGGCGATATTAACTCCACTAATCGATGACGTTTGTCAGCTTTTTGTAGTTGCTCAGCGACGGAGTTTCTATCACGAGAGGTTGTAAGCATTTCTTCCATAGTCTTTTGACGCCAACCCTTTTTAAAAGCAATTTTATCAGCTTCTAAGCTAGCCAGTTCGGGTTTTATTTCTTGTTCATGATTTTTTGCTAGCTGCAAATTGCGCTCAACTTCCTGACGCTTTTGTTGGGCTTCAAGCAGGAGAGCGCGTGTACCAAAGTTTCTGGCAGCCATTTTTTCCTGCATGCTTTCAATTTCTTGCAAAGATTTCAGCTGTTCACTCAGCATTTTCTGATCATTGCGATTGGTTGCTAAGGTTGCTTGTAAACGGGCAATATTTTCGTCTATTTTGGTGAGCTGTGCCTGATAGTTAGCCTGGCGTTCAATAGATAACTTAGCTTGTAGTTGGCTGTCGGCATCCGTATTTTCATTGTTTTGAGTTTTATTGCCAGCCAGCTCGGCTTCAAGACTTTTTGATTGAGTTTCTAAGCTGTGTAGTTGGTTTCTTAATTGTGATTCATCAGCTTGCGTAAAAGTAGGATCTAGGGTTGCGAGGCGCGTTCCTTTTTTGACTACCTGACCAATTTTTACCTCAATACTTTGAATAATGGAGGTTTCTAGTGGCTGAACAACAATATTCGGTAAAGGCGTTATGAGCCGGCCATTAGCTGAGACTATGCGATCCAGTTCTGAAAAACTGGCCCACAACACAAATGAAAGCAAAGCCGCTACTAAAAAATGCAGCGTTATTCGCGCAGAAACAGGCAGTGGACTGCTTTCTATTTCATCGGCATCCGGTAAAAACTCGATGACGGTTGCATTTTTGGCCGCTACGGACTTCTTTTTCATTGGGCTTGTAGGTGACTGGTTTGTTGGTTCCATAAATGCTTATAAGTTTCGCTGCGTAATAGTAATTCTTCATGACGACCGCTATCAACCAATCGTCCATGTTGCATGACTAAAATTGCATGGGCATTGACTAGGGTCGATAAACGGTGAGAAATCATTATAACTGTGCGTCCAACCGCGATACGTGAAAGGTTGTTAATAAAAATGGCTTCACTTTCTGGATCAAGTGCGCTGGCGGCTTCGTCTAGTATCAATATACGTGGCTTGGTTAACAAGGCACGGGCAATTGATAAGCGTTGTTTTTGGCCACCACTCAGATTAGAGGCGTTCTCTTCTAAAAACGTATCATAGCCTTGTGGTAATCTTTCTATGAATTCATCGGCACCAGCGGCTTCTGAGGCGGCAACAATTTCTTCAAAAGTGGCATCACTTTTAGCCATTGATATATTCTCACGAACAGTACCACGAAATAGAAAGTTTTCTTGCAGTACTACGCCAATTTGACGTCGTAAATGTGCAAGGTCAATTTCACGCGCATCGGTACCATCAAAGCGGACGATGCCTTCTTGTAAACTATAAAGCCCTTGAATTAATTTCGTTAGTGTCGTTTTTCCTGAGCCGCTACGGCCAACAATGCCGACTATTTTTCCAGCAGGAATAGTGAAAGTTGCACGATCTAATGCTGTTGCGCTGGCATTGGGGTAACGGAAGGTTACATCCTGAAAATTAATTTCGCCTACTAATTGTGGGCGTAGACCAGTGTCCCCCATGCGTCCTTCAGGCTGACGATTCATGACTTCTGCTAAATAACCAACTGACACGGCGGTCTGTTCATATTCATTAATCAAGCCCACCAATGAAAGTAAAGGGCCAACAACACGGCCTGAAATCATCTGGAATGCGATTAATGCTCCCATAGATAAGGTTTGGTCAAATACATCTTGAGCTCCTAGAATAATAATAGTGACAGGAAGTAGTTGCCCCAGAAAGCCAGTGATTCCGCCTGCAATAATGCCTAGTTTTGCTACTCGAAAATGCATTGATATGGATCGCGCTGAAATTTGATCCCAAGTTCGTCGTTGAGATGGTTCTATGGCTAAGGCTTTTACTGTGCGCATGCCATGAACTGTTTCAACCAGCATGGACTGACGCTTACCTTCGGCAGCATATAAGGCTTTAAGGCGAATTCGGTAGGTCGGTAACAGCGCTAAAATGATGCCCGCAATTACGACGGTAAATGACAAGGTCACAATGGCTAGCTTGGCTGAAAAAGAAAAGAGTATAGGTAGGTACAGTAATAATCCAAACACATCAAGCACGGTAAATAAAACTCTGCCCGTTAGAAAATTTCGAATACCCTCTAATTGTTGCATGTGGCGAGTAATTACGCCTGCTGTTGTTGTTTCAAAATAATCAATAGGTAATGACAGTAGATGCCCAAAAGTACGACGAGTAAGGCGCATATCTATTTTGTTAGTTGCGGCCAGCAGCAGGAATTGACGTAAATAGCTAAATACAGAGTCAAATATTATGGCGATGACGACACCAATGCCCAATACCCAAAGTGTAGACACGCTCTGGTGGACTAGTACTTTATCAATGACTAATTGAAAAAACATGGGCGATGCTAATGCCAGAAATTGCATCGTTATGACTGCAATGATAATGTCTCTGAAAGCCGCTTTTTGTTTTAATATTTCTGGAATAAACCAACGCAGACTAAACGGTTGGTTGGTATCGTTTAGAGAATGGCTACGCTTAAGAAATATAACATCACCGCTCCAATGCTTGCAAAACTGCTGCCTATCTTGCAGCTCAATGGTTGCGTTACTTAAACTTGGATTAAGGATGGCGACTTTGCCATCTTCTTCTATTTGCGCACCAACAACGATCACGCTATTTCCATCTTGTAACTTGGCAAGTACTGGAAAAACACCGTTTTGAGCCAATAACACTTCCCACGTAAGTTTGTCAGACTTCGCTTTTAAGCCAATCTTTGTGGCAATATTCAATAATAAGGGTAGTGTGGGTTCTTCTTCACCTAAGGCATATTCTTGTATCAACCATTCTGGATTGATTTGTAAGCCATGATGCTGTGCAATTGCAGTGAGGCACTGTACGCTGGTATGAGGATATTTATCGAGCATATATTTACTAGAGCCTAAGAAATAGTGAGGTAATTACAATGGGGTGTAGGGTACGAAAGATTTGTAATTGAGTATCTTAAGGTAAGAGGGCACTTTTTTTTGATGCAGAACCTACTACCAATAATTGATTTATTTGCTCAAGATCTTCTTGTGCAAGACTGCTGGCAGCTTGTTTTAGCTTAATACTATTTAATAAGTAATCATAACGAGTCCGGGAATAATCACGTTTATCTCGATATAAGTTTTTTTGCTGGTCTAGCACATTAACCAGTGTTTGTACGCCTACTTCAAAACCTGCTTGAGTCGATTGCAAGGCAACTTCAGCTGAGCTAACCGCCACTTTTAAGGCGGCAACTTTACTAATACTGGTAGTGATGCCTCTGTATGCATCTTTTACTTGATGCTTTACATTTCTTTTTGCGGCAATTAAGCTTTCTTTGGCTTGTTCGAATTTATAGCTAGCTTGGCTGACTTTCGAAGTGGTCGCGCCGCCTTCATAGATAGGGACATTTAAACGTAAGCTGATCATTTCAGTATCTCCTTTATAATCGGAGCTGCCATTGTTAGGTGAGGAAAGGTTATTTTGATAAGAAGTATTGGTCGTATTATTTTTCCAAGTACCCACTAAATCTAATGTTGGTATGTAGCCATTGCGTTGGATATCAATGGCTTTTCGAGAATATTCCATTTGATTAAAAGCTGAAATGATAGTGTAGTTAGTCATTTCAGCCACATCACTCCAAGCGCTTATATTGTCAGGCTCTAATTTTATTAGCGGAATACTTTCACGCAGATTATTTAGGGTGAAGTTTTGCTCGCCAATAATTGCAGTTAATGTTTCTTTTTGATTATCTAAATTGTTGGCGGCTTCAATTTCAGTAGCAATCGCTCTGTCGAAAGCGGCTTGAGCCTGACGACTTCCGGAAATATTAATTAGACCTATTTCAAAGCGTTGCTTGGCTTGTTCAAGTTGCTTGGCAATGGCTTGTTTTTCTGAGCGGCTAAATTCAAGATTATCCTCGGCAGATAAGACATTAAAATAAGCCTCAGTGACTTTTACCATGAGTTTTTGTAATTCAGCTTGATAATCCGCTTCGGCTTGAGCGATTTGATTGTCAGATTGGCTTAGTTGTATCCAATGTTCCCAGTGAAATAGGGGTTGAGTTAGGTTCACAGTTAAATTGTAATCAGTAGGGTATAGAGTAATGATTTGTGTGCCTGAGTCTGAGGACAAGCCTGGGCCCTGAATATTGTTCACTACAGTGTGTGATCGTGACGTGTCTCTTGCTCCTACTGCTGAAACCTTAGGTAAGAAATTGGCAATACTTTGTTTTTTAGATTCGCCAATAGCCAGTTGACTAGCGTGTGATTGTTTTAAAACAGGATCATTTTCTAAGGCAAGTGTGTAGATTTCAAGTAAGTCTTGAGAAAATGCAACGGGAGAAAATCCTATTAAAAAAATAACTATAAAGCGGGGCAAATAAGTGGATGCTGCTTGCCTAATCATATGAATTAACATGCGGTTTTAATTTTTTATAAATAAAAATTTATCTAGTAATGATTTTTGCCTAAGGAATGAGCACTACTAATGTAGTCAAGTAGCCCCCCCTTTTTTTGAAAAAAAGGGGGGGGGATTTTTAAAATCATAGTTGCCGAAGTTATTTCGTGCTCGTTCCTAAGTAAATGACGCAATCAATGAGTTATGCACTTGATTATAACTTGTTTGATACTATCACAATTAGCCGCTAACGAGTAACGCAAAAATTATTTGAAGTGAGTTTTTGTGAGCATCTGTCACAAATAGTCATACATACTAGGCTACTTATCAGTATTCATAGATTTATATCCGGAGGATAGGGTGTGGACTATTTTTCTCTCTCCATGTACTCTGAGTCTCGGTAGTCCATTCTGGGATGATGCTTTATGGGGTTTTTAGTGATAATTGTCGATATGTTTTTATCGCTATCAGGTTGAATATTTTTAGTAAATAAAAACTGAAGTTGACTTATAAACGACCTGAATTGTTTAATACGAGCAATTATGATCAGGTTAGGCTTAGTTTTTCTAAATTCGAAACCTTGTAAAAAATACTTAGGAGCAATTGCACGATGACTATTGAATTATTAATTAACTTTGCGGTACAGTTTCTTGGAGTTGGGGTCGTGTATTTTCTGGCTTATCGATCATTCCAAAAACGCCGTATACAGTTAGGCGATGAACCTACACTCCCCGAATATTTTGTTCGTAGAAGCACTTATTGGATTGGGATTGCATCCTACTGTACGTTGATGGCTGCACTCTATTGGATACTTAGCTGGCTGTGGTTGCCCTTAGAGCCGCTGGTGACGCTCATTGTAAAAAGTCTTAGGTCAGGGGAGTTCGTGAACTTACTTAATGGCTTAGACGGAAATACCATCATACCTTTGATCGCCATCGGGCTATTTTTGTTTTTTATTGCCTGGGAAAGTAGGTTTAATCCACTGCTTATATTAAGGGACAGCATTCATGATGCTTTTGCAATTCCGACCAAGGCGGTAGAGGTTTACAACGCGTTAGTAACATCGAGATTGTCTGCAGCAGATGATGGACTCAAAGCACAAATCTCAGATCGCTTGTTGGTATCTAGTATTGACTTCGGTGATTTTGAAAAATCCAGTGCTACAGTTGAATATAAATGGGCTAAAAATTGCCTGCTTTTCGAACAGATACTGAGCTATTCTAAGCAATCGTCCTTTCGTCGTTTATTTAGCGAACCCTCTTTAAAATGGGGAGAAATCTGTATCTCCTACAATGCTATGTCGGAAAAGGTAGCTGTCTGGAAAGAGGCTGAACCTCACTATACCAAGACCATCAATCTGATCAAGGAATTGGATCATCTTACGGGTCTCCATTGTCGCTTACTCGCCTCTCTGGTGGTGTTTGGGAGCGCAAACGAAAATGAGATATGGGAAACCGTCAAACAGCTTGGTGGTAAAGTCCATGAAGCCCGTTTGAAACACACTTATAAATATGTTCTGCTTTTTGCAGCGACCACTGCTATTGGGGTTATATTAGGTCGAGAACTTTCAGTTTCGCTACACAATGCTTTCTTATTTCCCGACAAACCATTAGCGCATTTTGATTACACCACGCTTAGGTGGATCGCCTATGCGATTGCGATCTATGTATTACCAATAGCGCTAGTTTTTATTTTACGTACGCTGGCCTTTAGACATCAACGAGAGCAATCCGATCGATACTATGGCTTTTATATGGCAATGATGATAACGGGCTTTATTGTTAGTACGTCGGCATCGACACTTATTCTTGAGTTAACATTCTACCAAAGAGATTATTTTAATTTTCTGGATAGCTTCATTCAACACATGCGCTGGGGGATCTTGCCTGCTCTGGTATGCGGTTTTGTGGCCTATCGAATGGATACGCCAGTGAGCGAATCGGAAGCTTTTGGTAAGCTTATCATAGCTGCGGTATTGCGTTTTCTTAGCTGGGGCGCTGTTGCCGTTATCTTCATGCTTTATGCTACCGATGATCTGACTATTCAGGAGCCAAATCTACGCTTCACACTTGTAGGCACCGCTTTCTTCGTGGTTGGTCTCTTGGGGGGCGTTGCACGTTTCAAAACGGCGACGCCGGAGGAGTAAATTCTATATCTAAGTATTAGACGATAACTATTGATAGGGAAACAAGTGACTGATCTTAATATTCCAGTGCTTATTAAATGGCGAGACCAAGATGGGCTTATTGGCCAACCTATTTTATGCAGTTCTTATACAGCGGCTCTCAAGACTATAGCTGCTATGCAAAGTAGTCGATGTCTATTGGATCAGAATAATTCCTATTGGATAGAAAGTATTGCCCCAGAGTTAACGTTTAAAAAGACGTGAAGTCAACCCTGAAATGTATTTATTACATAAATTCTGTAAACTAAATAAAGTAAATAATAGTAAAGCAATGCTATTAGTCGCAATAAGAAGAATTATTCAGTTCGCACTACTTTTATTAACACTTCGGTTCGCAACAAGTTTGTTGTCACCAATTGAAATGGGCAAAATTTCTATTGTCATTTCGTCAGTAGCTTTTTTTGCGTTATTGCTGATTAATCCAGTTGGGATGTTCATAAATGGACGATTACATGCTTGGGACTTTCGAGAACAAGCAACAAATTATTTATTCTATTTTTGGCTTTATATTTTAGTCGCTAATATATTTGCAGCCTTGGTATTGATAACATTAGTCGGGTTTAATATATGGAATCCGAGTATGAATATTTATTGGTTATTGCTACTAGTTTGCGGTAACTTGATTTTTGGTAAGCTTAATCAAGCAGTGATTCCGGGGCTGAATTTGTTTGGGCATAGAGACTGGTTTCTTGTTTTGATCGTTGCTAGTAAAAAAACCATTCAACAATGGTCAAAGTAATCTTATTGCATTAATTGGCGGTGTAATCGAACGACACTTTTATATACAATTGCCGATACTAATTATATTTATTAGGGTTTGCCCCGTATTGATTATTTGATTATCCGTTAACAGGACAAACACATGTGCAAAATAAATCCTCGTGTCGATTTCGCCTTTAAAAAGCTCTTCGGCAGCGAAGAAAATAAAGATCTGCTGATTTCATTGATCAATGCCATCGTCTCCGAGCAGGAACAAGTTGTTGAAGTGGAATTAAAAAACCCCTACAACCTAGCTGATTATCGTGCCGGTAAAATGTCTATTCTTGACATCAAAGCTAAAAGTGAAAGCGGTCGCTGGTTTAATGTGGAAATGCAAATCAGCGAAGATTACAACTTTGATAAGCGCGCCATCTACTACTGGGCAAAATTAGTCACCGAACAGCTTAGCGAAGGCAAGATGTATAAAGAGCTGAAAAAGACTATCAGCATCAATATATTGGATTTTAACTTTATACCCAACACCCAAGAAGTCCATAATTGTTACAAAATCATCAATACCGCGACCGGCAAAGATGATAAGCTGCACGATATTTTTGAGCTACATTATGTAGAGCTTAAAAAGTTCACCAAACAAACTAATCAAGTAACCAGCGCTTTAGATCGCTGGAGCACCTTTTTAACCAGAGCACACGAGCTTGATAAATATCACATAGCCGACGAACTGGCCTCCGATGTAGCCATTGTAAAAGCTATCGCCGCAGTTGATAGAATGTTTGATGAAGAAGAGCGTCTGGTTTATGAAACACGGATGCAATCCTTGGCTGATGTAGAAAGCAAGATTGCCTCAGCAGAGGAGAAAGGCCGTGAAGAAGGGTTAGAGCAAGGGTTCGAACAGGGCATAGATAAAGCATCAAAAACTATTGCCTTGAATATGCTGACTAAAGGCATTGATGTTGCCACCATAGCAGAAGTAACAGGTTTAGCTGAAAGCGTTATTCAGAAATTAATGATAAACAAAAATATTAGATTCTGATCCCAATACTCCAACTATGGACATGAGATAAGCGTCTGTGTGGTAGCAAATGAATTGGGCATTGCTTATCCTGAATCCACATGGAAATTAAATGCGCTTAACTGAGTTTGAAATCAACATGATTAAACAATCTGCCTGTGATATTTTTTGCTCATAAAATATACTCTAAATCAGTAGTAAAGGTTTTAAATCTGTATCAGCGATAACCAAGCGATAATAGTAAAGCCTTAAACTCTGTTTTTTAGTTAAAAATAACCGTCGGA
>CAIVYW010000025.1 GCA_903910205.1 uncultured Methylococcaceae bacterium
AAAGATAAGCCTGGTTGGAATTGGATACGGTTCATAGCCATGACAATCTCTCTTTGCTAGGTTTGTTTGGGTCAGTATGCACCTTATAATTGAGAAAATCTGGTTTAGCTGAAGCATCTTGCTAATCAGGAAAAATGATCACGTTAATAATGTCGTAGATCAACTTTTAAGTCAAAAAACCGCAAGCAAACCGAAATATTCTGAAATCACTCCAGACTTTCTGGAGCAGAACTGGAATCAGGAAACGCGAATGGAATGGTGGTATACCAGTCAGGGTTCACGGCTGCTTCCTTACGCTTGGTTTCTGGCGCTTGAACAAGCCGATAGCGAAGCCTTACTCAGTTCAAAAGAACATTTACAACAATACCGCTTTATCGCTGGAACGCCCGATAAGAATTTGAATCCAGACAATCTGCCGATAGGATTTGTAGCGGATAAAGATGCGAATGAAAGCCGTTATTTAGGGTTTACCTGCGCCGCCTGTCATACCGGAAAAATCGCTTATAAAGGAAAAGAATATATCGTGGAAGGTGCGCCGGCGCATCATGATTTCGACCGGTTTATAACTGAGGTTTCCACTTCCCTACAAAAGACAACTGAACACAGCGACAAATTCTCACGTTTTGCCAGTCGTGTGCTAGGCGCTAAAGCAAGTCCTGATGACCTTGCTGCTTTGAAAGCACTATTATCTCAGGAAAACGACAAACTAGGTCAGCGGGTTAAGATTAATCACCCACCGTATGAAAATGGCTATGCACGACTTGATGCCTTCGGGAATATTTTTAACGAGGTTGCCGTCATTGCGCTCAACGAACCCAGCAATGCAATACCGGCCAATAAAACAGCCGAAGTCAATGCCCCTGTCTCTTATCCAATGCTTTGGGATACGCCGCAACATGATGTCGTGCAATGGAATGGCGCGGCGGTTAATGCAGGTATTGGTTCTTATGTGCGCAATGCCGGCGAGGTTGTTGGGGTATTTGGCGATCTTAGTATTCAAAAAACTCAGACAGGCGAATCGACGGAAATTGGCTTTAGAAATCATATTAACTTTAAAAACGTGGGGCGTCTGGAAGAGCTTTTAACAACACTGTGGTCGCCCTTGTGGCCGAACACGCTGCCCGCCATCGACCCCATCAAAGCACAGCAGGGTAAACTGCTTTTCGAAAGCCAATGCATTAGCTGTCATCATGACATCAAACGTGACGATCCGCTGCGTAAAGTAATGGCAAAGATGATTCCGGTAACAGAAATCGGCACTGATCCTAAAACAGCCATGAACATCGCCGAACGTAGCTCAGTAACAGGGATACTGGAGGGACAACCCGTGCTTCCACTCAGTCAATTTGTACCCAATCTTCCTAATTTTGGTAAAACAGCACCTACGGCAGAATTAGTCGTCTACGCTGTGATGGGTAGTTTGCGAGATGACCTAGATCCGCATACTTTTGGAGCAGGCCTGCCTACCTTTCTTGATACTGCTAAAAAATCTACGCTAATAGAAAATTGTGATCCAAAACAACAAGGTGATAAATGTAATCGTCCAGCTAGCTATAAAGCGCGTCCACTCAATGGCATCTGGGCTTCGGCACCTTATTTTCATAACGGCTCTGTACCTAATCTTTGGGAATTACTGCAAAAACCCGAACAACGCGTCCGTACCTTTAACGTAGGCAGCTGGGAATTTGATCCTGTAAATGTTGGCTTTGTCAGCAACGAAGAACAAGATACCAGTACATTTGACACCACTATTGAAGGTAACGCGAATACTGGCCATCTCTATGGCAGTGATTTGAGCGTTAGCGACAAATGGCTGTTGATTGAATATCTTAAGACCCTTTAATAGCTCTAAGTGCTATCGGGTACTGCTTTTGTACCCGATATTTTGATGCTAATTTTTTATAAGCGTCTACCCCGTAACCCTAAGCAACGTTCTGCAACAAAATGATTAAAAAACAGTACGAAAATCAATTTTTGTCTATTGCCATTAACTTTTTGGCAAGCCGTAACAAACGAATACTCACTTGTCTTGTAGCTTTCAGCAGACTTAGCCTGTTATTGATTGCTTGCGCAATCACCAGCCCTCACGCCATTGCCGGAGAAAAACCCGTGTTCAAATCGACGCTTAGCTACGAAGACAACGGCAAATCTATTGAAACGCTGGTGGGTAGTGAGCTTATCGTGCGTCTCGAAGAGTCACCAACAACAGGTTACGTGTGGATAAATAAAACCATAGGTGAGGTTTTAACCTTAAAAAACACCGAATTTTCAGCGGCATTAGTCGGTATGCTTGGAGGAACAGGATGGCGAACACTTAGCTTTGTCGTCAGTAAAACAGGTACATCTACTTTACTGCTAAAGCAGATGCGGGAATGGGAGGGCGAGTCTTCGGTTATCAAAGAGTTTTCCATCACGATTCATGCAGTATCACAGTAAATCAAACCGTGCAGCATCTTGAATTTTTCATTAACTACATTTTAACTGGAGGTACCTACCTAAAGTACACATCATTAACGTCAAACTCTAAAGCCATGTAAACCCGAATAATCGCTATAAAGTGATATTCGGTAAACGTTTTTTTTACATCCATTAGGAGAATATATTATGTCTGTATCAATAAGCCCTGCCAGCTTTGGTTGGCTGCGCGAGTTACCTAGCCTCCAAGACTATACTATGGAACACCCCGCTATAATACCTATGTTAGAGAGTGTTTCGGGGGTTACTAATCCCCCTGTTTCATTACCCACTAGCGTAGATTTACGCGCTTGGTGCTCGCCCATAGAAAACCAGCTCAATCTAGGTTCCTGCACCGCCAATGCGGGGGTCGGTATAGTTGAATATTATGAGCGTCGCGCCTTCGGCAAGGATATTGACGCGTCCCGTCTATTTTTATACAAAGCAACTCGCGACCTCATGAAACAAACCGGTGACACTGGTGCCTTTCTACGTACCACTATGGAAGCTCTGGTATTATTTGGAGTGCCTCCTGAAACCTATTGTCCTTACATTGTTGCTAATTTTGATAATGAACCTAGCGCTTTTTTATATGCTTTCGCAGAAAACTATCAAGCGTTAAATTATTACCGACTCGATCCAATAGGCACTACAAGCTCAGCGTTGCTAGCGACTATTAAGACCAACTTAGCAGCAGGACTGCCCTAGCCTGTCGAAACATTGATTTAATCTGCTAATTATTTACCTTGTTTTTGGCTTGCATTTTCAAAGAACTTTTGACGTTTTTTTCGTATAGTGTAAGGGATATTCTCATTCTCCCATCGCTCTAAATCTACC
>CAIVYW010000026.1 GCA_903910205.1 uncultured Methylococcaceae bacterium
AACCCCCGACTTGATAAACAATGCACGCTGACTCTAACGTACGGAGATGGGGGAGTGTGCCCGGAATAAAATGGCTGGGCTTCATGGAGCTGGATTTTCATGATGCTCTGAATTGCTGCTTCTTGAGTAAATTGTTGCTTACTTCATTGATAACTTGTACAGAAATTGTTGGTGAGCCATCAAGGATGAGGTCTTTGGCAATAACTACTTAGAAGCTATTTTATCGCAAAAAGCATAAATAAAGATATTTGAGTCAATAAAGCACTTAGCGCTCATTGGCTTGATCACGGGAAAGAAAGTCAGTTGATTGATCGATATGTCTAGGGTTAGTAGAAAGTGTTTCAATGAAATCTGGTTGTTTTAAGTGCATAACAGCTACATCATCCTCAACCATAATGATAACTTTCGCTTTTTTACCAGTGTAAAACTTGTGAAAAGTCTTGGGTATTTGAACAATTCCATTTTGAATGTTAGCTTCAAATTCAATTGCGTACATAGTTATACCTTTATTGATTGAGTAGGGTAGATTTACGATCTGATAATTTGTCATTATACGAAATATCTATATATGATCAGATGTTATTTTTAATAAAGTCAAAGTCATAAAATACTTTAGCATCCCCCACCCGTATTTCCTTTTGGCTTAATCAACTCGCTTCATTGCCGCTAAAATACTATTTGCTGCTGCCTGTACAGAAAAAACCTCAGGCGTAAGTTGAATCCCTAATGTCGGGCGACGATAAAGTTGTCACCTGAGCTACGAGACTTCTAAATACAGTCATCGTGCATTTGCTCTGGTTCCCAAGCTCAGTTCTCATCGTTATACACAAGTATTCTGTGTATTTGGAGTAAAACAGCTTTAACGTTTGCCCACCATTTGCCAATTAAGTGGTGGACAGTGAGCGTTGCCCATCGATCTAAAGACGGGAATTAACCTCAAACAGTCCCGCCTTAAGTTGGTAGTCAAAATAACATAGGCGCATGATAATATGTGTCGATAGAAGTGCATTACTTATCTATCTGCCGTTGGCAGTCATTAGCCTGAAAGCACATTGATAATGAGTATTTCAGCGACTAAACGCTTGAAGTCATCAATGTTGTTGGTGGCGATTCCAAAACCATGTACCAATGCCGTAGCAGCAATAATCGCATCAGGCATTTTTATTTTGTGCTGTTGCCGTAATGTAATTGTTTTATCTACGACACCCTGAGTCAAATCAAACACATTGGCATGGCTGATAAATTCTTGGGCTTTCTGGTATAAATTCTCATCAGTAAGAAATCCACTCCGGCCAAGAAATTCCATTTGGTTAATAATGGCGATGTTGAAACTGTGGATGAGTAATGCATCAATCTGCTCATCGTCGGTGAGGCCGTTAAATAATAAATGACAATATTGGTATCAAGCAGGTATTGCATCAGTTCCATTCCTCGCGAACACTTGCAATGTAAGCGTCACAGGCTTGTTTGGATTGTTTACCCATACCAAAAAAGTCTCTAGGATTAAATGTTGTCGATGGGTATTGTGGCTCTTGGGTGAGAATAATAACTCTGGCGTGTACCTTATCGAGATTTCTATAGCTCGCTGGAATATGTAATAAATTATTTACTATATCTGTTTCAAATTCAATAGCGTACATGTTCATTTCCTTTTATCAACTTTTTAATGTTTACACAAAATTTATTTTTCTTACGTACAATTATCAGCGAAGAACCTTACCATCATAACATTCCACTACAGTACTGATGCTAAAGTGCGGCTGGATTACGAACACAATGAAATAGTCCGTTAACCAACAACACTCCACGGCTATAACTTTGTGGTTGCGACGCCGGAGCTTTGCCGGATGAATGCCCATACTGAAGCTTAGGAACTATGCAACAGCCCCAGAAAACTTTAAAAGTCAGTAGTATAACAACAATACCTTCGCCAAAAGTTAGGCCGCCCTGGCGTGAATTCTGCCGATTTCTGCGGCCTCGAAAATTCGGTTGTCGATTAAAAACTCTTCGGCATTTATGCCAAGTGAGTTAATAAT
>CAIVYW010000027.1 GCA_903910205.1 uncultured Methylococcaceae bacterium
AATTTCACCAGAAATATAGTATTACCCATTAGTACAATGGGGCGTTAGCTCAGCTGGTAGAGCAGCGGACTTTTAATCCGTTTGTCGTGGGTTCGATCCCCGCACGCCCTACCAAATTCGTTAGAAGAAACAAAGGGTTACAAGAAATTGTAGCCCTTTTTTTCGTCTAAAAATTGCTTACACACCGCTTACATACTTTTACGTGTTGTTTTGGGTGGGGTAGGTGTAAAAAGTTTTGACGCTGTGTAGTTTAGACATTCTTTATAGAGTCTAAGTGAGCCTTAATTCCTCTTGTCCACCCACAAATCAGGAACAAGAATGGATCCAGTCTTTATGCTAATCTTGTCGAATGACTAATTTAAATCAAATTCCACCAAACTTACCTGTGCCCTTAGATGATGGTCTTGCAGATCATTTGATTGGTATGAAGTTACCAAGCCTTAGCTTATTAGCAACTAACGGTACTAGGATTGATTTGAGCCAAGTTCAAAGACATTTTGTTCTTTACTGCTACCCAAGAACAGGCACGCCTAATACTCAGCTGCCAGAAGGTTGGGATCAAATTCCTGGGGCTAGGGGATGTACGCCACAGAGTTGTGCTTATCGAGATCATTATCAAGAGATCAAAGCCTTAGGCGCCGAGGTATTCGGTTTAAGTACACAAACAACGGAATATCAAAAAGAGATGGTTGGTAGGCTTCATTTGCCATTCCCAGTATTAAGTGATGAGCAGTTTGAATTTCAGCGAGCACTTAATCTACCGACATTTGATGTTGCCGGAATGACATTATTAAAACGTCTAACGATGATTATTAGTGATGGTGTGGTGGTAGCGGTTCACTATCCTGTATTTCCTAGCGACAGTGATTCTGCTTGGGTCATTAAAGAGTTACAGGGCTAGTCAGCGTAAAAGTTATTGACGGTCTAGCAATGATATCTATCTTTAATGTTGTCATCGTAATAACGGCCTTTGGAACTGGCGGATGTTAGTCCTAAGAAAATACTCTCTGGGACTCTGCAAAAGTTATATGAATGGCCTTGTTTAAATTTAATACACATTTGTTGTGTCATTTTATCGTAGCCAACAGCGCTAATAGCAGTAGATCTTACGGGGATCATTTCCATGAAAATTCCTTGTAGTTGCTAAAATCTTCAAAGTTCAGCAGTTGCTGGGTTATGAAGTGTCAAAAGATTTTACGTTTTCTCATTTAATGGTTCGTAGTAATTTTTAGTATCTGCTTTTAAATGATAGTCGTAAAATAAGTGAATATCAGCAAGAGTACTTTTGAATTGCTTCATTAATTTTATACATTGGAACGACAATTGCGATACCACTATTAACTTTATCGCTAGTTAATGCATCTTCTGATAAATTAATTTCATTGTCTTCACTTGAGTTGATGACATCGTAATGACCATGTATCATGGACTTCCCCCAATATCGTAGACATTTTTCAATGTCCGATTTGTTGTTGTTCAAACTGAACGGGGCTTAAATAATTCAAATAACTATGC
>CAIVYW010000028.1 GCA_903910205.1 uncultured Methylococcaceae bacterium
ACATTGAATCGATCCTAAACATGTTTGAAGCTATGAGATACACATTGAATCGACCCTAAACATGTTTGATGCTATGAGATACACATTGAATCGACCTTAAACATGCTTGAATCGACGTATAGCAGAAAAAACAAGATCACTAACAGTAAAACGATAGCTAAACAGCGCTTTATTCACTTAGACCATCACAACAACAGCCTACAGGTAATGCTATGAAAATATCCAAACCCGTCATCGACTTTGCTCGTTTTTCTATGTCAGAGAAAGTGACTTTCTTTCGTCATGTTAATGATCAGCTATATGGCAATCCGCTTTTTACCACCCCTGACATTACCTTTGCCGAGGCAAAAGCGGCAGTCGATGCTTTAGAAGCTGCGATACTGGCCGCTAAGGAAGGTGGCCCTACCGCTGTGTCAGCGATGCATGATGCCGCAGAGCGAGCCGACACCCTTTATAGAAACTTAGCTCATTATGTAGAGCGCATAGCGGCTGGCGATGAAACCAGTATATTAAGCAGTGGTTTTCATATTTCTAAACAACCGGTCAAAACGCCTAAAGCTGAGCTCGCCGCTTTTGATGGTGAGCATTCAGGTAGCGTTAGATTAGTGGCTAAAGCCTTATTGGGAGCCGTAGCTTATCTTTGGCAAATGGCTATAGACGACGCAGCAGAAACGGGGCTGGTTTGGATAGCTATCGGCAGCAGTACACGCGCCACTTTGGATGTGAGTGGTTTAGAGGTTATGAAGCGTTATAAATTTCGCTACGCCGCTATAACGGCCAATGGCACTACAGATTACTGTGAGCCTGTGACAAAGATTATTATCTAACTGATGTTACGCAGCAGCCATTCAGCTGCTTATAAAAAAAGGCTACCAACTTAAGACGGGACGGTTTAGCTCAATCGTTCATTTTTAGATAGGGTTCTTCTAAGCGCAGACAAAGGGCGAAGGGTTAAGCCGAATATCTGTCACGCCTTAAGTTGCTAGCCTAAAAAAACAAATAAAGATAGCTATTGATTTTGATTGAGAAGATATACCTTTTCGAATGACCTTATCTAAAAAATGCCATAACTTCTTGTAACTGCATAGCTTGGCCGCTCAGCTCTTCGGCTGTCGCGGCAAGTTGTTCAGAGCCTGAAGCGTTTTGTTGCGCCGCTTTATCTAACTGACCTATCGCATCACTAATTTGGCTTATGCCTAACGCTTGCTCTTCTGATGACGCTGTAATTTCTTCGATTAAATCGGCTGTTTTTTGGATATTAGGTACCATTTTTTCCAGCATATTACCTGCGTCTTCAGCGACTTTAACGCTATTTTTAGCCAAGCTATTAATTTCTTGTGCAGTCACGCGACTGCTTTCCGCAAGCTTTCTTACTTCAGCAGCAACGACGGTAAAGCCCTTGCCGTGCTCACCCGCGCGTGCGGCTTCAATGGCAGCATTGAGTGAGAGCAAGTTGGTTTTATAGGCAATATCTTCGATTAAACCTATCTTATCGGCAATTTCTCTCATCGCCGCTACCGTGCGTTTTACGGCAATTCCACCATCGGCCGCTTCTTTGGCGGCCGTTGTTGCTATGCCATTGGTTATTTTGGCATTACTCGCATTTTGTGTAACCGATGCGCTCAATTCTTCAATAGCGGCGGTAGTCTCTTCTACCCCTGAAGCTTGTTCGCTGGCGCTTTGACTGATGGATTGTGCCGTCGCGCTAATTTCCTGTGAGGCACTACTTAAGGCATCGGTATTGGCACGTACATGCTGAACAACACAGCTAAGTTGTTGCTGCATGCTGTTCATGGATGCCATCAAGCTATCGCTGTCACCTTGTTTAAGGCTTATATCATTATCCAGATTACCAGCTGCAATGTTTCTGACTAGATTAACAACGTCATCCGGTTCTGCACCCAACTGACGTAAAATACCTTTACCAATAAAATGGGTTAATACGATTGTGGTCAAGATAGAAAGGATGGCTAATACGAAGAAAAATATTTCCACTTGATGGCTTTTATTTTTAAGTTGAGTCATCGCATCCAGTAGATCATTGGACAGCTTATCTTCAACGACCTTAATAAGATCCATTTTTTCGGTTGCTGTTTTAAACCAATAAAGCGGGTCAATGCCAAGTCCTGGCTCATCGCCTTTATCGATAGCTACTTTTTTTATGCGTGCCACTTCATCAACAGCCGTTCCTGATACTTTAGCATTGTAAAATTCTTTTTGTGGCTCTAATGCATAAACAAAAAATAGCTCAATATAGACATCCTGAGCGGAAAGATTTTTTAAAAATCGAATTCGGGTGTCAGGTGTAAATTGATCTGCGACAAATACCGTTGCCAACAAGGCTCTCTCCATACCCGCACGTTCTTTCGCATTGAGCAAGCTTGAATAAGAAGACGCCAGACGGGAAATTGCGCTATGACTACTGAGTGAAGACGTCTGAGCTGGAATATCCAGAAAGGAAGCTATGGTTTTAGTGTAATAGCTGCTGGCTTGTAGTCCTTCCATACCAAAAGTACTGATGGTCTCACGTTTAGTAGGTAGTTCTTTAAGATTGTCTTTTGCAACATCCAGCAGCGTTTTTAACTTGTTACTGTAGCTACTTACATCAAAGCTTTCTATAGTTGTTTGATATAGTTTAATAACTTTATCGGTTTGTGCGCGTTGCGCAGGTAATTCAATCGCAAATTTGACACCTTTACTGGCGATAAAAGAAGCGCTCATGCCACGCTCCTTCTGCATTTCATGAATAAGATTACCAATCTTAACAGAAACATTAACCAGAGATTCTAGCTTAACCATTTCTTCTGAAAGCGATAGTCGCTCAACAATTCCCATCCCAGAAAAATATAACAAGGCGAGCATTGGGATTGCCGCTATCAGCATTAATTTTGATCTTAAGTTCAATGTATAAAAGCTATTGTTTACCATGCTTATTCCTTGCGTAATTTTTTATAGTTGAGCGGTAACCCACTCATGCTTAGATTAAGCTGGACTTGAACGAGATTTTTTGCCTAATAACATCAGCCTTTAAATTTAATGATTATCTATTTTGAAAAAAGACATCATCTGCTGTAATTGTAGAGCCTGCCCACTCAACTCTTCGGCTGTAGCGGCAAGTTGTTCCGAACCTGAGGCGTTTTGTTGCGCCGCTTTATCCAATTGATTGACTGCATCACTGATTTGTCCGATACCTTGCGCCTGTTCTTTGGAAGCGGCTGTAATTTCTTCAACTAAATCGGCTGTTTGTTGAATATTAGGCACCATTTTTTCCAGCATGCTACCGGCCTCTTCAGCAATTTTAACGCTGCTTTTAGCCAAACTATTAATTTCTTGTGCAGTGACTCGACTGCTTTCTGCTAACTTCCTCACTTCAGCGGCTACGACAGTAAAGCCTTTGCCGTGCTCACCCGCGCGTGCTGCTTCAATCGCAGCGTTAAGTGATAACAGATTGGTTTTATAAGCAATATCTTCAATCAAACTAATCTTATCGGCAATTTCTTTCATGGCCTCTACTGTGCGTTTTACGGCTATACCGCCATTGGCCGCTTCTTTTGCTGCCGTTGTCGCCATGTGGTTGGTTACTTTGGCGTTATCGGCGTTTTGTTTGACAGAGCAACTCAATTCATCAATGGAGGCGGTGGTTTGTTCAACGCCTGATGCTTGCTCGGTGGCGCTTTGACTGATGGCTTGGGCGGTTGCACTTATTTCTTGTGAGGCGCTGCTTAAGGCGTCGGAATTGATGCGAACTTGTTGTACGACATTAACTAATTGTCGCTGCATCTTTTTCAATGAATTGGCTACTATGCCGATTTCATCTTCCCTGTCTATGGTTATCGCGGCATTGAAATCACCTTCAGCCAAAGCTTCAACAACATGTTTCAATTCATTCAAAGGACGAATAATGTCCCCGATAATGAGCCAGCCCAGCACTATAGTAAATAATAGGATAACAATCGCTATGATGTTTAATATTAAGGTCGCAGCGATCTTGGTTGCCGCCGCAGCATCCGCTCCATTTTTTGCTAAAGCGCTGTTATAATCCATGTGCGCCTGTAGCGCCGTATTTAGCCTTTCGGCCTGATCAACATATTGAGTGAGTACCTCACGGGCCTCTTCGTTTTTATTCTGGCGGGAAAATTCAAGTATTTTTTGCACGCCTGGCAGATAGTCTTTATAGGCTGCAAAATCTTCAGCTAATAATTGTCTGTCCTTATCATCAGCAATACAGCTCCCGCCAAGACAGCCATCTATTTCATATTTTTTTAGGGCAGCGCTAAATGTATTTTGCGCATCCTTAATTTTGCTTTCTATTTCTGCCATTTTAGAGGTGTCAGTATTCAGTACATGACGATAGATACGGACACGCAAACGACCGAATGATACAGACGCTTCATCCAGCACAAGAACGCTAGGAACCACGTTGACATTGCCATAATTGGCTTTGTCATAGACCTCGCTCATTTTTTTTTGTCCTAGACTAGCTAACATCACTAAACCCAAAACTGCGATGGCGACTAGCAAAACCATCTTTCTAATAATAGTCATCTTCATTGTTTATTCCGCTATAAATTAAAGTAGCTGACGCTACGCATACTTATCTTTGGGCGACTATTGCCAGTTGAATGAAGCAAATATACAGTTGTGGGCTACAGACATAGCGATATAGTCGTCTACTTGTTTTTTAGAGCTACAAAAAGTTAAGCTCTTGTAGATTATTACTTGGCTGCAATGTCGCCAGTTTCTCTGTTTGCATGGTCACTACCTTCATAATCAGCCATTTGTTTAAGCTGAGATAATTCCTTTATCGAGAGTACGTTATTAATATTCAGCAAAATAATAAATTCATCTCCTACTCGTCCCATCGCCTGAATAAAATCAGTCCTAATATCCCCGCCAAAATCAGGTGGTGGCATAATGTTGGATTCAGGGATTTCCAAGATTTCTTCGACGGCATCGACCAGCATACCCAGTAAATGAATCTCATCTTTATAATCAACTTGCACCAATACAATACAGCTACGCTTGCTTATTTCGCTATCTTTTCGCCCTAGACGTGCTGATAAATCAATAATCGGCACAACATTGCCTCGCAGATTAATAACACCACGTATATAGGTGGGCGTCATCGGTACGTGAGTAATAGTATTAATTTCGATGATTTCTTTAACATCTAAAATACTGACGGCCAAATGTTCATTATCCATCTGAAAAGTCAGATACTGGCGTAGTTGATCTTGAGTCGTTAACTCGATTTTGCTGTCTTTTTTATGTATCAATGGATTCATAATTTATTGCACCTATCAAAATCGCTCAAAGTCATTCTCATTAAACTCTGGTTTGTTTTCTTTTCTAATTGGCGTAGGCGTAGGCATAGACGTTGATGAAGTAGCCTCCGTTAAAGTGAAATGAGGCTCAACTTTTATATTGCTTATTCTGTCAGATGTTGGAGTACTAAATGCAGCCGGTGGTTGCTTGTTAATTATGCGACGCAGGTCTACATCCACTTTAAAAAAGGCCATCACTTGCTGTAATTGCATGGCCTGACCGTTTAGCTCTTCTGCGGTAGCGGCAAGCTGCTCAGATCCTGAAGCATTTTGTTGCGCCGCTTTATCTAGCTGACTGATAGCATGGCTAATTTGGCTGATACCTTGCGCCTGTTCATTGGATGCTGCGCTAATTTCATCCACCAAATCGGCTGTTTTCTGTATTTTAGGCACCATTTTTTCTAGTACACTACCCGCTTCCTCAGCAATCTTGACGCTATTTTTAGCCAGACTATTAATTTCTTGCGCAGTTACTCGGGTGTTTTCGGCCAGTTTTCTCACCTCAGCGGCTACTACGGTAAAACCTTTTCCGTGCTCACCGGCCAAGGCGGCTTCAATGGCGGCATTAAGGGATAGTAAATTAGTTTTATAGGCAATATCTTCAATTAGGCTGATTTTTTCAGCAATTTCTTTCATGGCTTCTACAGTACGCTTTACAACAAGGCCGCCGGCAGTTGCTTCTTTTGCTGCCATGGTCGCTATGCTATTAGTCACTTTGGCATTATCTGCATTTTGTTTAACTGATACACTCAATTCCTCAATAGAAGAGGTAATTTGCTCAACGCCTGAAGCCTGTTCGGTTGTACTTTGACTAATGGATTGAGCGGTTGCGCTAATTTGCTGTGAAGCACTGCCTAAAACATCAGAATTGGAGCGAACCTGTTGCACAATATCACTTAGCTGATCGCACATATTTTTTAGCGTATACAATAAGCTACTCTGATCGCCTTCCATTAACGCGATATCTAAACCGAGATCACCATTAGCTATTTTAGTAACCGAATTAGCGGCATAAGCAGGTTCACTACCCAGTTGTCGCATCAATATGCGAATAATTAAATACGTGGTAATAATACCTATGAACAGAGCAATAGCAGTACCTATCAACGTGATAAATAAAGCATTATCTACCAAAATATCGGCATTTTTTCCTGACTGTTTCATCAATTTAACTTGATATTCAGTGAGTTTATCAATAGCGCTCATATAAGCGGTTTGTAAGCCACGCACTTCAGTCAATAAATAGTCTGTTGCTTCTGCTTGTTTATGATCGCTAGCAAGTTGGATAAATTTTTCCTGTGACGCGCCATAGATGATGCGAGCATCTATTATATTTTGAAATAAAGCTTTGCCTTCGGGACTTTGAATATGCGCTTCAAGTTTGTCTAAATTTTCTTTAATCGTTTTATGTGCTTCCTTAATGCGTCCAAGCTCTTGATTTATTCTATCGTCATCTTTTAGGATCAACGTGTTACGCATGGCTCTAGCAATAACATTAATATTGGAGGACATAGTGTTAGTCCATTCCGTCTTGGCAAATTTGTCATTAATAATATCGTTAAGATTCATTTTAAGATCGTTCATGTTTTTGATGCTAATACCGGCAATAAAAACAAATAATAACAACACGACACTAAATCCTAAGATCAAACTGGTTTTAACTTTCATAGTATTCATTTCTTATCTCTTTTAAGTGAGTTCTGTATATCAATGCTGGCTACCAACTTAAGACGGAGAAGGTACGAGGCTTAATTAGTTTATGGCTGGACGGGACGGATCACGAACAGCAGTTAAGTTTTAAGTGATTCACACTATACATTGTGTTCATCTCTGACGTTTAATCATTCATTGATAATGCCAAAGCAGGGCTTACCCGTTTTTTTGCGTATTGAATAAGTCCTTGTACATCGAGAATCAAAGCAACGTCACCACTGCCCAGCACTGTTGCACCACCAATACCTTTAAGATTTTCAAATAACATCCCTAATGGTTTGATCACCGTTTGATTTTCACCATGTAATTCATCAACAACAAAACCGGCTTTTTCCTCACCAAAGCGAACAACTACCAAGCTTTCTCGTTGAGTAGGCTGATGTTTTTTATTGTTATGCAAAAAATCCCCTAAGCGTAAATAAGGTAAAACCTGACCGCGCAAATTAACATAATGTTGAACATGATCAATTTTCCATTCCGTACTACTCATTTCAACGCATTCTTCGACCATATTTAGCGGAATGATATAGCGTTCTTTTTGCGCCTCAACCATAAAGCCGTCAATAATCGCCAGTGTTAAGGGCAAGTATATCGTTACTGTGGTGCCTAAACCTAATTCGCTATCCACGGAAACGCTGCCGCGTAATGCCTCAATATTACGTTTGACCACGTCCATGCCAACGCCACGCCCCGAAAGATTACTGGCTTCTTCTTTAGTGCTTAGGCCAGGTTCAAATATAAGATTGTAAATATCCGTTTGGCTTACTATTTGATCGGGCTTAAGTAGGCCTTTACTTATCGCCTTGGCAACTATTTTTTCTGAGTCAATGCCTTTACCATCATCGCTGATTTGGATCACGATATGCCCTGAGTCATGATAAGCGTTAAGCTGTATAATACCTTTTTCCGGCTTACCTGCCTGTATGCGCTCTTCGGGGGTTTCGATGCCATGATCTAGCGAATTACGCACCAGATGGGTTAATGGATCGTTGATTTTTTCGACGATGGTTTTATCCAGTTCGGCTTCACCACCGGTAATTTGCAATTGAATTTGTTTGCCCAATTCCTTGCTGACATCGTGGACTACTCGTTGAAAACGCGTAAAAGTCTCGCCGATTTGTACCATGCGCAATTGTAATGCGGTATCGCGTATTTCTTCCACCCGATGACTCATAGCACCGACGACATTATTAACATCGGACAAGCCGTGCTTCTCAACCATCAGCCGTATCGCGGCGTCTGAAATCACTAATTCACCGACCAGATTAATCAGATAACCCAACTTCGCAGCATCGACCCGAATGTAATTGGCCTCCTTGTTGATTTTTTGTTTGATTGCTTCCTGTTTTATCAGCGCCTGCTCTATGACCGGTCGCTGCAAAATATTTTTAGCAATCAGCATTTCACCAACAGGTTTGATAATGGCTTTATGTTCGTTTCGTTGTTCTCTAAGGACGCAATCGAGTTCTTTTTCGGTTAAGGCACCGATTTCGATCAGCATTTCCCCTAAGTGCTTAAGCTGATCTTCTGGAAAATGCTCCAACAATTGTAAATAATGTTCTTGTCTGGAGTGTGGTGGCAATATAGTAATATCGCAATCATCTTCGGCAAACTCAAAGACCTCTTCTATCGTTTTTTTATCGACAGCGCTACTAAAGGCTATTTTAAAATTAAGAAAACAATCTTCTGGCTCCAGCTCTTCCATACAAAGTGATGTCGGCATGCTAACAATCACGTCTATAATTTTGCCTAACGTTTGTAAATAACGAATAAACGATAGAGGATCCATGCCGTTACGCAGTGCATTCTGTTTGAAAGCTAAGCTAATAATCCAGTTATCGCAGCTATCGGAGCTATTGATATCCACTACAAAATGATCCGTTTTTTTCTCCTGAGTCGATGTCATGCCTTTGCTAATAGGCGATGAACCAGTTAATTGGGTAATCAGCGCCTCGCTTTGTTGTTGCAGTGCTATCGGCAGGGGCTCGTTTTCATTGGAAAGAGCATGTTGAATAATTTGAACGGTGTGGTCTTTACAAGCCAGTAAAACTGCGATAAGTTCGACATCAATTTGACGTTCGCTGTTTCTAACTTTATCTAACAATGTTTCAACTTCGTGGGTAAATGCAACAACATCATCAAATCCAAAGAGTCCCGCCGAACCTTTAATAGTATGCATAGCACGAAAAACACTATTGATGCAGTCAACATCATCAGGCGTTAGTTCTAAAACCAATAACGCGTCTTCCATGGTGGTTAATAATTCATCAACTTCCTGCGTAAAAGTTTCCAAGGCGGGATTAAGATCACTCATCATTATTTATGTCCAATTAGCGTGAATAACAATGGGATCGCCAAAATACAGACTCAGTTTAAGTAGCTCAAAAACGTCAATGACCGCTTCGCTGTGTCTAAACAAGCGCAAAGTAAATCCGTGTTTCTGGGCTTCAAGTTTAAGTAATAGCAGTAACTGTACACCTGCGCTATCAATTTCAGTCACCGCCGATAAATCAACTTGTAATTCCTGTGTTCCGGAATGACAACACTCCAAGAACATTTCTTTGAGTGAGTGTGCATTATAGATAGTCATCTCATCATGAATAGCTATTTGCAATATACCATTGTCGTTAACTTTTGCGGTCATGACAGTTCTCGAATAAGATTAGGGTAGGACTAATTTGGCAATAGCTGAAAGTAATACAGGTGGTTTAAAGGGCTTTGTTACCCAAGCCTTAGCGCCAGCATCTTTTGCGGCTTGTTTTTTTTCATCCGCCATTTCAGTCGTTAGCATGATGATGGGAGTAAACCGGTAATGATCTAATTGTTTAACAGTTTTAACAAAAGTAATACCATCCATTACCGGCATATTAATATCGCAGACTATCAGATGAATTTTAATGCCCGTTAATTTGCCTAGTGCATCCTGGCCATTACAGGCCTCGATGACCTCATAACCGGTATCTTTTAAGGCAATACTGATTACCTGTCGCATTGAAGTAGAGTCATCTACGATTAAAATTGTTTTCACCATCAGCTAAAGCCTATTCGTTAAGTTTTAAAAAAAAAGGGGGGGGGTTAAAAAAAAGTTAAGTCATCTGAGTCATCGGGCATACGATGTTGCGAGTTGACCGACTTGTAATTTTCCTCTATGTGTTCTACGGCAGCATCAACTTGCAACATATTACCATCACGATTAGTGCCTTGCTGCTGTATAGTTTCAATCGTTTTTTGCAAATTCAACAAGTTATTTTCAACTTGCGTTAAGATTTGGCTGACACGATCTTGAAACTGCAAAGCTATTAGCACCTCATTGATTTCTTGACGGATTTGTTCGGCATTATTTCTTAGCGCCTTGATATTATCGTGATAATGCTTTGAAGCTAAATTCAAATGAGATAGGATTTGGTCGATATTGGCTTCGGCTTGAGACAGTATGACATCATCAGCTTGCACGGAATGTTCTGACGCCATTAACGCAGCATTTACTTTTGCTTTAATCTCGTTAAGCTTATTACTTAGTTGTTGATCAATTTCTATTGCATCACTCGCCAAATTACGCGTAATAACTGCAAAATCTGGCATCTGACCTTCAGCCTCACTAAGTGCCAACAACTTAAGGTGTAAATTCTGAGCTAGGGCTGAGGTAATCGGTAGATTATGGATATAACCGACTAATTGTTGCAGCTCAGTCATAACATTATCTTTTTGCTGCTGATTTTGTCTGAGCGACTCCAAAACGGATTGCAATAAAACATGACAGTCATTAATAACACTGTCTAAGTGAAAGTGCGGCCTACCTTCCAAGCGATCGTCAGTGCTTTCAACGATCTGCTGAAGCGCGTTAGCCATTTCGGAAAAACGATTGGCTAGCGAAATAATCTCTTGCTCGGTAGATTCACGCGAATCCATTACGTGCAGGGAAAGTATAGGACTGATGCTTAATAGTAACCGCTCCAATTCATTAGTATAACTAGCAACAGCATTTATCTTGCACTTTTCATCCTCAGCCCAATGAGAATTGATTAATAACATGGCATCGACATGACGACGCCACAAAAATAATCCGCAGCCCATTCCCAAAAAAATCAATAACAAACAAACCAATACACTATAAAAAGTAATCCCAATTTGCCAACCGACGATTACCCCACCCAAG
>CAIVYW010000029.1 GCA_903910205.1 uncultured Methylococcaceae bacterium
AGTATCTTCTTCGCTTTCTTCGCTTTCTTCGCTTAACTTGTAAGAAAAAGAGCCTCCCCCTTTGTAGAGGGGGACTGAGGGGGATTTTTAAAATCCACAACATAATGATTATTAATACCTTATTCCTTAACTGTGGGCAGTGACGCTCCGCGTAGGAACGATAAGAAATAAATTCCTACTCCCCCCGCCTTGCTCTGATCCAAGCAAGCCAATGATATCTAGTCTAATATGGACAAAGTAAGGCCATGCGGGGGATTTATCTGCCCCTTACCTGTAATTAGATGTATTAAAAGAGAGTTCTATCCGCCCAGTACCTGTGCTATATCTGCCCTAATTAAAGATTTCATACAGGGCCTATAAATCACTCACTTGATCACCAAAAACAACATAAGCGATTGATTAAAAATAAAATCAGCGCATCACTAACCACACTAAACCGTTAGCACTGCAAGTCTGGTAAGTATATTAATCTCCGCTGACTTACCTGCCAAGAGCCTATAACTTAGAGCGCATCATTAGAGCATTTATGCGATACTAAGCGACTTTTATTGATCCAGATTGTACAGATACTATAAGGAGTAAACATGGCAGCACTGGTTGGCATTATTATGGGTTCGACTTCCGATTGGGAAACCATGCACCATGCAGCAGATACCTTAGATCGCCTAGGGATTCCGTATGAATGTGACGTTGTTTCAGCTCACAGAACACCGGACAAACTGTTCGCTTATGCAGAAACAGCAGAAGCTAAGGGCCTAGAAGTTATCATTGCTGGCGCTGGCGGTGCCGCACATTTACCTGGCATGACCGCCGCTAAAACAGCACTACCCGTACTGGGCGTTCCAGTCCAATCTAAAGCCTTAAATGGTATGGACTCGTTGCTCTCTATTGTACAAATGCCAGCTGGCATTCCAGTAGGCACTTTAGCTATCGGTAAAGCCGGTGCTATCAATGCAGCCTTATTAGCCGCAGCTATCATCAGTAATAAACACAGGCATTTTCGGGATGCTTTACACACATTTAGAAACGAACAAACTGAAAATGTGCTTGCTCATTCTGATCCTCGCGAGGAACTTTTATGATCGTCGGTGTACTCGGTGCTGGCCAACTAGCTCGTATGATTGCTTTGGCGGGCTATCCTTTAGGTGTAAAGTTTGTTTTTCTTGATCCATCTGCTGACGCCTGTGCTAACAGCTTAGGCGAACATTTACACGGCGCTTATGACGACCCTCGCTTACTTGCTGAGTTGGCTGAGCGTGCCGATGTCGTCACTTATGAGTTTGAAAACGTGCCTGCACATGTCGCTGAGTTTTTAGCCACACATACTCAAGTGCATCCAGCACCCAAAGCCCTAGCTGTTGCTCAAGATCGACTGATTGAAAAGACGTTTTTTAATAATATTGATATTCCTACTCCCGCTTATGCGACTGTCGATAGCTTAGCAAGCCTAGAACTAGCGATGAGTACGATAGGTTGGCCGGCCATTATCAAAAGCCGTACTATGGGCTACGATGGTAAAGGTCAATCTTTACTCAAAACCCCCGATGATTTAGCGACTGCTTGGACACTTTTGCAGGGTGTACCCGCGATTGTTGAAGCCTTTGTGCCTTTTAATCGTGAAGTTTCTATTATTGCGGCGAGAAATGTCTCCGGAGACATGGTGTTCTACCCACTCTCTGAAAATATCCATCGCAACGGTATTTTACGCGTCTCTCATAGCTGTGCTAACGATCCTATGCAAGCACAAGCCGAAGCATATATCTCACGCTTAATGGCAGCCTTAGATTATGTGGGTGTCTTAGCCTTAGAATTGTTTGAAATAAATGGTGAGTTAATCGCCAATGAATTTGCACCCCGCGTGCATAATTCAGGACATTGGACTATTGAAGGCTCTGAAACCAGTCAGTTTGAAAATCATTTACGCGCCATTTTAGATTTACCCTTAGGAGCAACAACGGCTGTTGGCAAAGCTGCGATGGTTAATTTTATCGGTGGCTTACCGGTCACAGAAGAATTATTAACTATTCCCCATGCTCATTTGCATCTTTATGACAAAGCGCCACGTAAAGGCCGTAAAGTCGCCCATGCTACGATTCGCACCGAAACTACTGAGCAGTTAAATATTCTGGTTACGCAACTAAGCGCCTTAGCCGATCAAGTTGACGATTGTTAAGGCTTATAGTTTGAATATTTAACCATGCGAACAAGCATGTCGGGCAAGGATAAATCCGTTGTCCGACTTATATGGCTAGCTAATATCAGATCTTTACAATGCAAGGATAAAAGAGGCTGAGTTAGAAATAGGATTACTAAGGTCTGAACTCAAGCCCTTATAGCTATAGCACAGACGACTAATATTATTTGAGAAAAACATCATGGAAACCAAGCCACCCTTACCTCCTTTTACCCTAGAGAGCGCTCTACAAAAAGTTAAAGCCGCCGAAGACGCTTGGAATACTCGCGATCCTGAGCGCGTCGCGCTGGCTTATACCCTAGATTCAGAATGGCGTAATCGCACTGAATTCTTTTCTGGCCGCGAGGCTATTAAAGCGTTTCTACAAGGTAAATGGCAAAAAGAACAAGACTATCGACTTAAGAAAGAGCTCTGGTGTTTTATGGATAATAAAATCGCCGTGCGTTTTGAATATGAATGGCATGATCATGCTGACCAATGGTTTAGAGCTTATGGTAATGAGAACTGGGAGTTTGCTGATTCTGGTCTCATGCAGCGTCGCTATGCCAGTATTAATGAACTACCGATAATAGCATCAGATCGCAAATTTTTATGGGCAAGAACTTAAAACGCTTTACGTGTAATTATTGAGCCCTTTCTAAGGTAACTCGCAAAAAATAAAATACCCCGTATAGGATATGCTGAACGCTAGTGAAGCACATCCTATAAAAGTGGGGGGTTTATTATTGCGTCTTACCTAAGCAGCTTTCAATCGGTTACCATTGTGATTTATTGTTTTTTCAAGTGTGTTCTCTGTCACTATCGCGTAATATAGCGATTACTGGCGTTACTCTGTAGGTAACGCACTTCTTGATTTCGATAGCATTGGATAGACCCCCTTATAATGGACAACCCTGCAATTCCTTTAGCCCAGCGTTTCAGAGGCTATTTGCCTGTCATTATTGATATAGAAACCGCCGGCTTTAATCCTAAAAAAAATGCCTTGCTGGAAATTGCTGCGGTTATTGTAGAGATTAATAGTCATCATCAGTTAGAAATCACCGAGCGTTATACTACGCATGTTGTGCCTTTTAAAAACTCAGAACTGGATCCTGCTGCACTTAAGTTTAACGGCATAGATCCGCATCACCCTTTTCGTATGGCTATTGACGAAAAAGAAGCCTTAGAATTACTTTTTAAGCCTATTAAACAGGCTGTAAAGCGTAACGAATGTACGCGAGCGATATTGGTCGGTCATAATCCGGCTTTTGATATTGGTTTTTTAAATGCCGCGATTCATCGTACACAAATAAAGCGCAGCCCTTTTCATCCTTTTAGCACCTTCGATACCGCGACCTTGGGTGGCCTAGCCTATCAACAAACCGTGCTGGCTAAAATTGCCCGTGCTGCTGGTTTAGATTGGGATAATGAAAAAGCCCATTCAGCGTTATATGATGCTGAAAAGACCGCCGAGTTATTTTGTAAAATTATTAATCGTTGGCATTATTTTGAATCCAAAGAAATTCAATTAAATGAATAAGTACCTAACAGCCTAGATTCCGCCAATCCTCGCAGCAATCAGGTGCTTTGAGGCCGTTGTCTATAACGATGAGAGTCATTTGGAAGCGAGTCGCAACCTTAATCAAGATATTCAAATACGGTGACTATTTGCTTGATCCCTGGTTGAAGTTTGGTTATTTTGACAGCGATAGTACCTTCTTCCCTATGTACTAAGCCCATCAAATAGACAGTACTGTTTTCTGTAGTCACTTTTATCATAGAAGGGTAAAAGTCAGGGATGCTACGTATTTTATTAAGCGCTGTTTTTACGCTTTCGGTAATTAAGTCATCATTGCTACGAGTAGTAATATCAGAGGGATAACCAATAAATAAATTATTATGTACCAGTTTTACGTTAGAGATCGCTTGAATTATAGTGATGATTTTTTTGCTTAGTTCTTCACTAGGTGCTTGGCCAGTCACCAAAACAGTGCCGTTGAAGGCGTTGATATTAATATGACATTGCTCTATTAAATCACGCTCTGAATTAAGCTCTGAATACGCTTCAGCCTCAATCATTCTGTCAGATAGGATGACTTCACGTGAGCGACGCTCTTCTAATAAAAGTTGCTCTGTTATTTCTGGCCCTCTAGGCGTTATGTGAGTACAAGCAACTAATAATAAGTTCTGGCACAGTAGCAGTAATATAACGATATTTTTCATAGTTAAGCCTGTAGTGTTAGCCAAATAATTGGTGGTCAATCAAATCGCACAAGCAATGCGTGATGAGCACATGAACTTCTTGTATGCGGGCGTTTGAGCTTGAAGGAACACAAATTTCTATATCCGTTTCATAAAGTAAAGGCGCAATCATACCGCCATTATTTCCTGTTAGAGCAATAACTAATAATTCTTTATCGTGAGCTGTGGTAATCGCTTTAGCAATATTCGAGGAATGCTTGCCATCAGAATAAGTGAGTAAAATATCACCACTTTGTCCCAATGCTCGGAGTTGTTTGGCATAAACCTCATCAAAATGATAGTCGTTGGCTATGCCGGTAATGGTCGCAGAATCTGTGTTTAATGCGATGACCGGCAATGATGGACGGTCACGCTCAAATTGGTTGAGCATGGCGGAAGAAAACAATTGGGCACTGGTTGCTGAGCGACCATTACCGCAAGTTAGTATTTTTTTATCATTTAGTAGGGCAGAAACTAATTGTTGTGATGCGTATTCTATTAGTTCACAAAGAGAGAGCATGGCCTCTTGCTGGGTTTGAATGCTATCAGAGAAATGATTAATGATTCTGTCTTGTAAGTTCATGATGCGATGAGTTGTTTAAAAAGCATTTTGTACCCACTCTATCTTACTATCGCCAGAAATAGCAATAACATCAAAGCGAATTGGGTAATCTGCTGGGTAAGTTGATAAGTAATGATGCGTTGCCGCTATTATACGTGATTGTTTCGTTCGTGTGACGCACTCCAATGCACTGCCATATTTGTCTGTTTTACGGAATTTGACTTCGATAATAACAAGTGAATTCTGATCCATCATAATTAAATCGAGCTCACCCTGTTTGCAACGATAGTTTCGACACACCGATTTAAGCCCCTGCTTAAGCAGGTAGTCGTGCGCTTGTTCTTCGGCATTCTCACCACGAAGTAAGTGAGTCGCCTTGGCTTTTATTTTTGTAAATAACAATTTAGCGCCTATTGATGTGTCTGAAGCATAATGAGTTAGAGGGTTACTGATATAATTAACCTTCCAGTAAGATGTGACAATAACATTGTTGCAAGCTCTAATTATATATACTAGAGGTTATGTGAATGAGAATATTAAAATGTTAACCGAGCTTGGCAAATTATACGTCGTTGCTACGCCTATAGGTAATCTAGCCGACATCAGTTATCGCGCTGTTGAAACGTTAAAACAAGTTGATTTGATCGCGGCAGAAGATACCCGTCATGTAAAAATGTTGTTACAACATTATGGCATTACTAATAAGTTGGTTTCGTTGCATCAGCATAATGAGGAAAAATATTCTCCCGTATTATTAGATAAATTACGTTCTGGGCTCTCTATTGCCTTAGTTTCAGATGCGGGGACGCCATTACTCAGTGATCCAGGTATGCCGTTGGTAAAGTTGGTTAAAGATGCGGGCTTGGATGTTGTTCCTATACCGGGTGCATGTGCATTAATAACCGCTTTATCTGCAGCGGGCTTACCAGTTACTCAGTTTTCATTTGAGGGTTTTTTACCTCGTACATCTTCAGCGCGAAAATCGTTTTTCAATGAGCGTGTTTTGCTTTCGAAAACATGGGTATTTTATGAGTCTTGCCATAGAATTCTTGCTACATTGCAAGATATGGCGGAAATAATTCCTTTAGATCGTCAGATTGTTATTGCTAGAGAGCTAACCAAATTACATGAAACGATTGTCAAAGCCAGTTTAGGTGAAGCACTGGAATTGGTAATGGAAAATGATAACATGAGAAAAGGTGAATTTGTTGTGATTGTTGATGGTGCTGTTGAAAATAAAAGAGACAGCGCTATCACGACTGAACAAGAAAAATTATTGCAAGTGTTATTGAAAGAGGTCTCTATTAAGACCGCTGTTGCAATGGCTGTCGAACTGACTGGCGTTAGAAAAAAAATATTGTATCAATCAGCATTGATGATGAGCAAAGAATGACCGCTTAATCAGGAAAAATGATGACCTATAATGCTTAATATTATTGTTGCAGACTAAACTTAGGAACGAGCACGACACACTTCGGCAACTATGATTTTACCCCCCTCAGCCCCCCTCTACAAAGCGGGGAGTTGGATGCTACTTAACTACATTATTTCGTGCCCATTCCTAAGCTTACGGTAAGACTTAAATACATATTGGCAACAAATACCCTTGTCTTTTCATAGTACACGGGACTAAATAAGACCCAAGTATCATTAGGCATTAAGCTCAATGTCGTAAATGGTACTAGCCAAGACTTACTGAGTACTCATCCAGCATAGCTTAGTCCTTTGCCAATCGTTAGCTCAAAAATGCTGACCTTATTAAGTGCTACGCCAACCTGACAGAGTGCTTTACCAACCTTGCTGAGTGCTCTAGCAATCTGGCAGAGACCCAAAGCACTCTGCTGAATGCTAAGCAAGACCAGAGCAAGTGTTAGGCAGTACTTGCCTCGCGCTCAGCAATGCCTGATGAGCCGCCTCAGAACTTGATGAACACTAGGTGTTAATTTGATGAGCACTTAGCAAGATTGCAAAAACGCCACAGTAGATTAAAAAAAGACCTAACAAGGTCACGTGAACTCTCAGCCAGATCAGCGAAATGCTCAACAAGATGTGACTAACACTCAGCCATGTTCGCCGAGTGCTTATTCGGTGTTGCGTAGTACTCATCGGTATACACAGATTCGCATGGTCACGAAGAACGAAAAACCAGATAGCCTGACGTGAATTTATGCAAAATGACGGTACTCAAATAAACCCGAATTTATATATTAAGGGACCTGCCTGAAATAACGTGAGCACAATAATTTTAAAAATCCCCCCTCTTTTTCAAAGGGGCGATCTGGATGTTACTTGACTACATTATTTCGTGCTCATTCCTTAATTGATGTGCTGTAAATCGATTTACGAAATCAAAGCAATAGGGATTTTTAGCAGCCATTAATTTTGTTGCATGATAACAAGCATAGTTAAAATGTTGAATGATTTGATGTCTATTTTGTTTGTTTGGTATTGCCTTGATTAATCCAGTATACTAGCGGCTGAAAGAGTTGGCTGGGCAGTCGCTGTTTTATCATTAAGATAAGATGGAGGAAAGTCCGGGCTCCATTGGGCAGAGTGCCAGGTAACGCCTGGGAGGCGTGAGCCTACGGAAAGTGCCGCAGAAAATAGACCGCCTATC